>JAKFUY010000140.1 GCA_021732495.1 Legionellales bacterium
GGTATAATAGCATGGAGGGGAGCAAGTGCTATGAGATAGGAAAAAACAGGGTAATGTCGATGATAAATACTTAACAATAAGCCATTTAAAAAGTCAGATTCATTCTTAATATATTGTTGATCAATGCAACTGTTTTGAATCGAAATTAAATCACCGTCTTGGCAATATCCTTCAAAATCAGATAAAAATTCCTGATTCAATTGTAAGGGAAAATGAGGAGGCATTTGTTCTGAAAAAAAGGCATGAAAAGTGTTTGAATTTAAAAAAGAAGTCATGTGATTTTCATTGATTTTTTCATGATCATAATACTAAAGGGATTTTTTCAAGAACACCATTATAATTTAAGGTTTATCAAAAAAATTTTTCTATATCACTATGACACTTCAGTCGGCTATAACCTCTAATAAAAAAATTTCATAGCTTAGATCTGATATTACTTTGTAATTCGAAGAGTTTTTTTTGAAATGTGAATCAATCTTGGGATGGAAAATTTGCGTCATTATTGCGCTTACTGATTCATTTGTTGATATTTATGTTTTTTTTTGTTAACATATGCACCTATTTAAATAGTAGTGTAGCTTTAAAGAACGATTAAGGGGTGTAAATGAAAAACAAAATGACAGATCATGAATTTCAAGAATTTATTGGACCAATCCTAGAAAATAGTTTGGAAGTTTGCTCTATTAGCGTTGCAGGATTAAATCAAACGCAACTAAAGCAACTCTCTATCGCGCTTGCTTCTAATACATCTGTGCGTGAGATTAGTCTTGGTCTAAATAAGATTGAATTTGAGGGGGCAAAGTTACTTTTTAGAGCTTTAAGGAATCCAACTTGTCAGGTAAAAGCGATAAAACTTGATCAAGATTCAATTGGAGATGAAGGTTTTAAAGCACTTGCAAGGGCTCTAGAGGATCCTAATTGTAAGTTGACTAAGATAGATCTTTCGAATAGTAAATATGGAATGACTAGAGAAATCGTAACAGTACTTGTAAAGGCTCTGAAGCATAAGGAATGCAAAGTGACTGAGATAAACCTTGGGAATAATTTCATTAGATTGGAAAGTATAATAGTGCTCGCAGAGGCTCTTAGGGATCCGCATTGCAGCGTGGAAAAGATCAATCTTTGGGGTAATAGTATTGGAGATGAAGGTGCTTTAGTACTTGCAGACGTTTTGAAGGATCGTAACTGCAAGTTGACTGGGATTAATCTTGAATCTAATTATATTGGAGAGGCAGGTGCCCTAGCACTTGCAGAGGCTGTAAAGCATCATCATTGCAAGGTAACTGAGATTTATCTTGGTGCAAATATAATTAAAGATGTTGGTGCAAGAGCATTTGCAGAAGCTCTGAACCAACTTGGTTGCAACGTGCGAAAGATTGGCCTTTGGGGTAATAAAATTGGAGATGCGGGTGCAAGAGCATTTGCAGATGTGAGAGGTGCGTATACTAGCAAGGTCGAATGGGTTGCTTTAAATGCGAATAAAATTGGAGATGCCGGTGCAAAAGCACTTGCAGTTGCTATATCGCAGGGTCGTTTCTTAGGAGTGCGTGCTCTTGGCCTTGCAGAAAATGAAATCAGAGATGAAGGTGCCAATGCACTTGTAGAGGCTCTGAAGTATCCTCTCTGTAAAGCACAAGAAATGTACCTAGGCGAGAATCAAATTGGAGATGAAGCAAGCAGTGCACTTGCAGAGATGCCGGAATATTTAGAGATAAATCGTTTTTGTAATTTTATTTCCGATTCTCTGGAACCATTGTTTTCTTTAGATGATCAACAACAATTTGCGAGCCTAAAGAGTATACGTTTAACAATGGTAGCGAAATATCCTGAATTGTTATCTCAACCGGATCTTGTTCCTGAAAAAATTCTTAAATTATTCAAATGTGTTAATGCAAATATAGCTATTGTAGCAAGACATATTTATAAAGAGTCTGTTGTATTATCTGATAATGTTCTTAAAGCGTTGATTGACTGCCTTGAATGTCAATTACCCGGCCAGGAGGCTAATGATTTAATTTTACCTGCCATTAAAATTTTACTTGGGAAAGCAGATTCTATGTGGTTAGCTAACGAGAGAGTATTAAGTTATCGATTACTGTTAGATGCTGCACAAAAAGCGAAGTCTGCAAGTGGGCTGACGGCAAACCTGAGCTCTCTATTGAACGCCTTACTACAACATCAGGATTATGACTCGCAAACCGCTGGAAAACTTATGGCAATAACCCAAGTGATGGGACATCTTGGCTTGCCACCTATTCTTAGTAAAGCTGATCATGTTACACAACATTTTTTTGTCGAAAGTGCGATGACTGGAAATCCAGTAGTCTATCAACAGGTTATAATCGATGAAGCTAATGCGCACCTACACTTAGGTCAGCCAAGTGAGCTAAAAAGAAAAGCAAGCTCAAGCTTATTCTCTGAAGCTGATTCGAGCCTTCCAGATGCTGATTCACCAGCTGAACCGAAACCTTAGGTTCGATTGATTAGATATGTTAGATTGAACTGTTAATCTGACATATCTGTCAAGTCTCACTCTCATGGTATTTACTCTTGGGTTGTCAATTGAATTGCTTGAGAAATTATATCATCTGTTCATTGCATTAAAAGATGAATACTTTTAGAATCAAATGTAGTTTTTTGAAAAACAAGGAAAGTGATGAGAGTGAAGTACCTCTATTTGTGGTTGTTGTCCTCAGTTTGTTTTGCGGATATCCCCGAATACAACTCTCCAGAGGATATTCGATATCATTCTGGTGATGCAGGTGAGTATGCCGCACGACCTTTTCTTATGATAACTGGTGGACCGGCTTTCTTATCGACTCCATCGTCACCGAATGTATACGCAAAAGATATTAAAGGGAATGCGCCTCCAATTTCACCATCGTTAACCAGTTCATCTCAGATTATAGGGATGGCAGAGCTTGATGCGGGTATCCAAACATTGATTCTAGGATCTGTTCAATCTCAATGGAGTATTTTAGTGGGCGCTGCAGGAACTCTGAAATCCCATGGTCAAGCTATCGGTTACACCTACAATAATTTGACAAAGCAAGATGTATTGACCAATACCAATTACTCAAATACTATCAATCAATTGAGAGTTGGTGGAAGGACGCGCTGGTCGGCTGATAATAGTTATGGGGAGTGGGAAATTCTTCCTTATATGACTGGCAGTGTAGCACTTGCATTTAATCAAATGAGTCCCGATTCAATTTTTACTAAAAGTTCATCGCTCTTTAATATCCCAGGCTTGTCTTCTAATACGCAAAACTCTATTACCTATTCCATTGGAGCAGGTTTACAAAAAGATATTAATTGTAATATTAGAGTAGGAGTTGGCTATGAGTATTTTACCTGGGGTAAAAGTTCATTGACACAGTCCGGTCAGATAAATAATACATATTCCATCAACAACTTATCGATGCAAACGGCGATGGTGAGTGTGATGTATATCCCACCATAACAACAGATTATTTTTGTGCCTGATAACTGGTTATAATTTCCTCTATGACGCTCTGGTCAGCAAGAGAACTTGTATCGCCTAGAGTGTCTAGTTCGTTTAAGCATATTTTTTTGAGAAGCCGACGCATAATCTTGCCTGAGCGGGTTTTAGGCAGCTGATTGACCCAAATTATTTTTTCTGGTGCAGCAATTGGTCCGAGGCTATTTCGCAAATGGGTGATGACATCTTGCGTGAGTTCTGCAGTGGGGAACTGATTTTTACGCAGTATCAAAAAAGCAATAATACCTTCTCCTTTCATCGGGTGTGGGATGCCGATGACGGCTGCCTCAGATACCGCCCGATGATGAATAAAAGCACTTTCCAACTCTTCGGTTCCTAAACGATGTCCTGATACCTTGATGACATCATCGAGTCGGCCGGTAATTTGGTATCCATCTTCTTCGACATAGGCACCATCTCCTGTTAAATAGCCTAAATGAGGTTCCTTAAAGTACGTGTCGATACAAAGCTGGTGATGATTGAAGATGGTATTTAACATTCCCGGCCAGGGTTTTTGAATATATAGTTTTTTAGATTCAGTAATTAATGGTGACACCCCAAAAAAAGGTCGTCCTGCAGAACCAGGAATAAATACCGAATCACTTGGGAGTGGCGATAATAAAATCCCTCCAGACTCAGTTTGCCACCAAGTATTAACGATAGGACATTGTTTTTGACCCATCGTTTCAAAAAACCATAACCATACATCTGGATTAAGGGGTTCTCCAACAGATCCCAAGAGTTCTAGACTGTTTAAGTTAAAAGGTTTTATCCATTGCTCACCCTCATGCCTTAAACTCCTTAATACCGTAGGAGCGGTGTAAAAGTTATTGACCTGGTAACGTTCTATAATGGCAGGATAACGAGAATAATCAGGAAAACTAGGGATTGATTCATAAATGACGGTGGTTGCTGCATTCAGTAAAGGACCATAAACAGCATAGGAATGTCCGGTAATCCAGCCGATATCAGCAGTACACCAATGGGTCGTATAATCTTGATGATTAAATAAATAATAATAGCTCATCGCAACATGTAAGGCATAGCCGCCGGTAGAGTGTACAATACCTTTGGGTTTGCCAGTAGAGCCGGATGTGTAAAGAATAAATAACGGATCTTGACTTAACATCGGTTCCGGGGGGCAATTGCTGTCTACACTATTTAGTGCATCATGATACCAGTGGTCGCGATAGGGTATCATCTGGCAAGAGGCATCGATACGTTTAACAACCAGTACGTTCTTGATGCTAGGACAGCTCAAAATCGCTTCATCAGCGATAGTTTTAAAGGGAATTAACTTCTGGCCACGATAGGAAGCATTGGCGGTAATTAAAATCTTTGCAGCAGAGTCTTGGATACGATTTGCCAATGACTGACTTGAAAATCCACCAAAAATGACATTATGTATAGCACCTATGCGTGTGCACGCTAACATTGCAAATATAGCTTCAGGTATCATAGGTATATAAATGCAGACCACATCTCCTTTTTTGACACCATAGGATTTAAGGATATTGGCCATTGCACATACATGTTCATGCAGTTGTAGGTAGGTATAGGATTGGGACTCATCAGGTGAGTTCCCCTCCCAAATCAAAGCTTTTTTGTTTGCATGATTTGGAAGGTGTCTATCGATACAATTATGGCTCATATTCAATTTGCCATTGACAAACCATTGCACAGGGGGCTTTTGAAAATGACCATGGATGACATGCTGCCACGGTTCAAACCAATCTAGGAATTTTCTTGCTTGAGTGTCAAAAAAAACGTCAGGGTTTTTAATGGATTCCTGATACATCTCATCATATTCAGAAGAGGTGATGTTAAAATGTTTGATTTTGATATTTGAGAGACGTTGTTTCATCATTTAAAATCCAGGAACCACCATTTCAATGCTTCTATGAGATACATTTGAGTCCATATGAGCTAAGGATAGAGGATTGACTTCGCTCATTTTAATCGCAGCTCTAGCAAAATCACCCCATGCCGATGTCGCAAATACCTCATGCAGGCTTTTCTGATGTTCAGATGAAAGTAAATGACTATAAAAAAACAATGGAAGTAAAATCTTTACATCAAGTTGTTGTGAATGCCTACTGACGAGATTCATCAGTGCATTGATAAACTGAGCGTCAATTTGTTTTTTTTGAGTACAATCATTGATGATTGATAAAATATGTTGATTATCGAATACAGCTGCTTTGGCAAACACCTTCAGTGTATGAGTGGCAACAATATGATTGCTAGAATGTTGCGCTTTCGCTTGTTGATAAAGTTGAAACGCAAGCTTACTATTGGGCTGGTCGCTGTTTTGTAAAGCAAGCAAGGCATTGGCATATCCTATGCTATCCATGAGATTAAATTTTTGAGCTTCTTGAAAGACCGACATTGCCAAATTGACATCGACAGGCGTCCCACTGGCAATGACCTGAAGCAGGTTGCTGTAGATATGTGCATCTAATAAATGATTGCTTTTGATTTCCTGGAACAATTGAAGGGCGTAGTCTAATTGATTAGGACATATGTACGCAACAATACGCAGCATACTTGAATAAGTCATATGATTGACCATGTTTTGACTTTTGGCATCGTTAAAAACGTTCAAAGCCACATTAAAATCAAGATCATCAATATTTGACAAGGCATCCAAGGCACAAGAATAGACAATGGTATCCAGTAATCCCTTTTGTTTGGCATCTTGTAATAATTTTAAGATCAAGGTGGCATCAGGGCGTTGGGATTTAGCAATGGCAACTAGGGTATTGGTATAGGAATAACTATCAATGAAATCAGCAGCTTTGGCTTCTTCTAGAATTTTTTGCGCTAAATCAATATCAGGTTGGCTTGATTTAGAAATAGCAAATAAGCAATTGGCATAGGTATAACGATTGGCCTGTTGTTGGAGTTTGGCTTGTTGAAGAATTTCAACGGCCAATAAAATATCGGGTTCATCCATATATGCGATATTTAACAACATATTGGCAAAAACAATACTGTCTAAATGCGTAAACACGCTTTGTGCCTCATGAAAAATCTTTATGGACTGCTTGATATCAACTGGATGTTGTTTAGAAAGGGTATACAACAAATTACTATACGTAATAAGGTTGGCAAACCCGAGCGCTTTTGCGTCTTCGAAAATAGAGATAGCCAGTTCAATATTGGGATTATATTGTTTTGAAATACCATGAATCATGGTATTAAAACTGGTACTATTGGCATAATTGTGTTGTTTGGCTTCATTAAATATCTCGAGAATATCTTGTTGAGAAAACCCGACTTTTTTGCTCAAATTGGATAAAAGGGTATTGTAAGATATTGAATTACACAATTGATGATGTTTTATTAATTTAAATATTTTACGTGCCAAATTAACCTGATTAACACGAAATAATTTTTCCATCAGTTGATTTAATACAAAGATATTTGGAAAAATGCCTTTGTCGACAAGATCATTTAAAAAATTAGCAATATCTTGAATCGAGTTTTTATATTTGAGTTGATGATTGGCTTGAACATAGGTATCTCTGTCAGCGATTTTGAAATTATTTTTATTCAGTAATAAATGAATATTTTGCTCAATGATATTAATAAAGGTAGAGGAAAAAAGCTTATCAGATACGTGCATAAATTTACCAATCGATTAGGATATATAAATTTATTCTATTACAATATCTTCTAGCAAGAAATACCCAGACACTGATTTACCAATTAAATTCAAAGACCTAACCAGCGAATAAATTGATTATTGGGTTGCAATTGTATAATTTGTTGATGATTGACCGTGACACGATAACCATTGCTGGTATCGAGGGCGGTGATTGTGCCTAAATTAACTGGCTTCATGACCGTTTGAACATATCCATGACTATTCGTCAGTGTAGGAATAACAAAAAAGATTGATTTTAAATCCGATGCATTATACTGTGCTGCTAACAGCTGAAGTTCTTGCTTATTCAAAGCGATGTATTCTTGATGGTCAATGCGTCTTCTTAACATCCTTTCCAGCGGTGCTTTGGTATGAAAACGTTGGATATAATAATTTGCTGACACCACAAGAACTGGCGGGGTTTCTGCATGATAGGATTTGGCTGCATTGCTTACGAAAAAAACCTCATCACGAACACTTACGTCGGGGATTGGCGTTCTAAGCGTAACATTGAAGTCTGGCGTTGGAGTATAGGCGTGGCAATTGAGAAATTTTGACTTGGTTACCCATTGCTCGCTAGGATAATAAACCACCATTAGATTATCATCTTTTATCGTTAATATAATCGGTTTTGACAAGCTTTCAGGCAAGGCAGGGCAGCCCCAACTTCGTCCTGCGCGACCATATTTTTTTATAAAGTCTTCTTCAACATAGAATGCGCCATGCATGACAATAGAGCGACCTTCGGCATTATCGTTGATTCCTTGTTCTAGCCCTTGTAAGCGCAATGAAGTGCCTTCACGACCGAGATAATTCATTTTTGTTTTATAAATACCAATACTACTGGCACGACTGTTGTATTGATTTGAGAAAAAAGTAGTAAATTCTGAACCGGAACGGATGCCATGGGCAACATA
>JAKFUY010000231.1 GCA_021732495.1 Legionellales bacterium
TTCAGTATATAACCAAATGACCTGTATAATGATAGTTTGGATACAGGGCCCCGCTTACCAACAGTCAGGTGAGGCAAGACAAATTCCTCGAACTGTGCGACTGTCAATTCAGTGGGGATCCCTTGCTGTCGTTGACGTTTAGCCATTTCATCATCCCAAAGAATATAATTCTAGGCTATTCCGTTATAGACAAATTCACAGGGTTAATTAAACATTCCCGGAAAAACCTATAGTTCCGGTCAAATGACTTGACAGATCGCACGAAAACACATAGTATAATCAAGCCTGTATGTCTATTGATCTAGTTCAGCATCAGAAGCCCAAAATTCATCTTCTATTAGCCTTATTTTCTTAATTAATCCGGTGCACGTTTTCTCTGTCACATTGGCAAATGCAGCATCAAGTTGCAATAGCAGATTAGCCATGGTGAAGTCACAATTTCGTGCTACTTGATTTTTCACAATACCCCAGCATGTTTCTATAGGCTGTAATTCAGGATGATACGGCGGTGTACGCAATATCTCATGGCCAGCCTGCGCTGCAATTACATCAATCGCATAGGTAGGCGCAGGTGCTATTTTGTTTAAAATCTCAATCATCTCCGGCTTTAGACAGTCATCCGAGACCGGCACATTATTTTGAGCCAACCAGAGCCGCATGTATTCTTTTTTACTGGCCGAGGTTGGTGCAGAACAAGGGCTTAACACGTTATGATAGGGTGCATTGTCCATAATAATCAAAGAATTTTTAGGGATGTTGGGTAACAGTTTTTCTTGGAACCATTTACTAAATAACTCGTAATTAACCTGCCCATGATAGTCACCTGTTTTTTTTGTGCTCTTATAGGTTAGCTTTGCATTAGGTACCCACCCATCCTTTGTGATGGCATTGATAATGAACAGTCGCTCACCTTGCCCAGTTGGTTTCTGGACAAGCGGGCCGTCTTCCTCAAAATACCAGGTAAAATCATTGCTGTGGTTCTTATTTATGTAGGACTCATCAAAGTAAACTTCTGGGCGAACAGTACCTGTGCCTTGTCGGTTTTCACGCCTTCGTCTTAAATAGCGTTGTCTTGCAGCAATGACATGATCTTTTTCTTTTAGCTGCTGAGACCGGATCCCCTTACCAAACGCAAACCCCCAACGATCAAGGGCTCGCCCAAGAGTTCTAATATTGAGATCAGATAATGGAATGGATTCCATAAGCTGTTGTCGAAGTACATCTAATGTAATAAACATGCCTTCTTTATTTGCAGTTCGGATGTATTCTCTTACCACGCTTTGCAGTGAGTCAGGCATTACGTGATCAGGTCGCCCTTTCATTTTCGGCGAGTCTTGAAGTGAGTGAGGATCTCGATTAAAATCTGCCATCACACGATCTATCGTAGTAAGGCTTAGCTCCAATGCATTAGCTACTCTTTCGGCGCTTGAGCGTTTATGTTCAGATTCATCAGATTTTGTTCGATCGAAATATTTTTTAATTTGAACAATGACTTTTTTAGTCTCTGGTGATAATGCTCGTCCTTGTTGACTCATAATATCAAGCTCCAATAGCATATAGATACAGGCTTGATTACACTATGTGTTTTCGTGCGATCTGTCAAGTCATTTGACCGGAACTATAGGTGCAATTTTTCAGGAAATTAGGATTGAAAAGTGCATGAGACTCCGTATCGGCAATCCAAATGACCACACAGAGGCTAAAATAGCTCGCTGTGTGAACCTGTTCTGGCAAGCAACAGTTGGGCATCGTACTGCTTGTAGATCAATAGCCAGTCCGGTTTGATGTGGCACTCACGATAATTTTTCCAGTTATTATACAACGCATGGTCGCGGTATTTTTCAGGCAATAGTTTATCGTGTATCAACAATTCAACGACATTCAAAAAATCCTTCTTTTTATACCTGCCTGATGCAGCGATTTTTTTGAAGTCACGCTTAAATTGGTTCGTTTGCTCTATTTGTCGCACGCGTCATCCCACTCTTTGCTAAGTTGCTCCAATGATGTGGAGCTTGTCTTTTCACCCCGATCGGCCTCCTCAAGAACCATGCGCGTTGTTGCATTTGGCGTACCAATATTAAAAGGGATTCGTTTTTCTGCAACGGATTGATAGAGAAACAAACGAATAGCCTCGCTTAACGTTAAACCCATATGCTTAAACAGCTTATCGGCCTTCGCCTTAATAAGAGGATCGATTCTGGAACGAATCACACAATCAGTCATAATAGCACCTGTACATAATAATTACCTGTAGCTACATTATAGCTACAAAATCAATTGTTAGCCACTATTTTTATAAATTACTGTTGCTGGTTGTGCTGCATGGTGTCAAAAAATGCCACTACCAACGATCATTCAACTCATGTTAACGGGGTGCAAAATCAGCTTATAAATGGCGCAGGGCGCTGACAAAAAAAAGTACAAATAGATAAAATCATCTAAAATTAAAGGAGCTAATGAAACCCGTTGGAATCGTTAGTGATGGTGGAGTCCATTTACAGGGTTTTAAAAAAACCTTCAATTTAATGATCCATCTACCTCAGTTGGGATTTCCTTCTCCTATTTTAGATTGGAGTAAGGATTTTTTAACAGCTGTATTTTTTGCAATTGCTCATAATCCTACCGGTAAAAATGTTGCTATTTATCAAGTTGAAAGAAGCCTGTCTGAACCAATTTTTTATGATATTAATAAATTAAAAATATTTTTTAGTGAATTTGAGTTTGATACGTCAATAAATCTGCGACATTTATACCAGGATTCATTTTATTCATTGGCCATAGAAACGACGAAAGAAGGACCAAGTTTTAAGTTATCTAATTGTAATAAATTATTTGAGCAAAGAGTGGGAATTAAATACAACAAAATCATACAAAAACATATATGGAGCCACACACGTACTGGAAAATACGGTATTAAAATATCTGGCTGTTAAATTATTCTGGCTGTAACTTTGGACTCATCATATTTGTGATAAACCTGATTATTACAATAGTGATGATCCACCGAATAATTGATTTCCGCAGCAGTGTTGCGGAAATCACTAAAAGTTAAATGCAATACTGTCAACAGTGTTGTCAGTATTGCCAAAAAATACTGATTAATCTTCTTTCAACATTAACTTCTTATACTTGGCAGACTGATGTCGTTCGATGAGATCAATATCATTATACCGATCAGTAATAGCACTTGAGCTATGGCCTGCATCATCCCGAACATGCGCCACAGGTCGTCCGCGCATATTGATATCATCTGAAATACCAGTATGCCGCAACCAGTGTACCGTCGCTGATTCAAAACTATCGGCCTCTGCTGAAAACCCTGTTGCTCTTAAAACTTGCATCGTTTTATCAAAGCAATCTTGAATCAAACGACGAATATGCCTTGAGCTAGCCATTCCACCTTTACCTTTTTCTTTTGGTAACAGCGGCGTTTGATCATTGATCGCGGGGAGGGGGGGTAACTGCATACTGATTCGATAATGCTTGAGTGCGGCAAGCATGTCATCCGATACGGCAATATCTCGCATTTTGTTACCTTTCCCTACCGTTTTAAACCACCAACAATCTTGACTGTCTTTGTAAAAGTGCCCCATCTCAGGTGACCAACGCTCACTTGCACATAATTCCGATATGCGTAGGTATAATAAATAAAGTGCGGAAATAATAAATAGAGTGCGCTCATGTTTTTCTGGTGAATCGCTTGCCATTTCTTTAACGGTATCAAGACATGTTTGCCATTGCTTTTCACTTAGGCGCATGACTTGCGCTTGATGTTGATGTTTTTGAATGTATTTGTTTTTTTGTTTTATGAGGGTAATCGGGTTAAGCGATACTTTTTCCTCTAAAGCCAGGTAATTATAAAGACTGCTGAGTATCGTAAAGATTTCACGAATGGCTTTTTGTGATAGTTGATAATCTTGCTTATCTGGTTTCAATCCATTTTTATGAGAGGCTTTACTGATAGTAACAACAAAAGGGCGCCATTCAGGATTCGGAATGCGTTCACCACTGCGCGTAATGAAACGTGATACTTTTTTAAAGCCAATCCAAGACTTAGGTGGATCAAGACAAAATTGAATATAGTTTTCTATGTCTTGTCGTTTTAAATCAAGCAATGATTTTTTTTCAATTATCCAGGCCCAGTGAATTAATCGTTCTACTTCTCGGCGATATGACTCAAAAGTAGCATTATTGTTATCATAGTGTTTTAAAAAATCCAAACAAAAAACTAAGTCGTGAGGTGCAAATGATGCAGGGGTAAATTTTTTCCAATTTTTATCTTTAAGATGTTGGCATGTATCTATTAGTGGTGTTGGTATGCTCATTAATAACTCATAAGTTAATCTGGCTTTTTTAATGAATCCATCAAGTTTTTTTGTTCGATTTGTTTGATCTCACGTTTTAATTCAGTTTCTAATTCCTGCTCAGATGGCAAATGAAATTGATATGTGCTGGCAAATATTTTTTTAGCATTTTCGCCCAGTAAATATTTAACCATCGAGTCATTTTTTCCAGTACATAAAACTAGACCTATCGTCGGATTATCACTTTCCAGTTTAATTTCTTGATCAAAATAATTTACATAAAGTTGCATTTGACCGAGATCAGCATGCGTTAGTACACGTGTCTTGATATCTAAAATCACGTAACTTTTGAGTGGAATGTTATACATAACTAAATCGGCATAAAAATGATCTCCATCCAAAGTCAATCGCCTTTGCCTTGCAACAAATGCAAACCCGCGACCTAACTCCAATAAAAATTGCTGCATATTTTGGATTAATGCTTGTTCTAATTTAGACTCAATTAATTGGTGGGATTCCGGTAAACCAAGAAACTCAAGAATAACCGGATCTTTGATTGCATCACTTGGAATATTTACCTCTTGGCCGCGACATGCAAGTTTGAATAGTTCTTCTTTGTTTTTGCTTTTAGAAAGTCTTTCAAACAGTAAACTACCTATTTGACGTTGTAGCTCTCTACTTGTCCAGTGATTTTTTATTGCTTCAATTTCATAAAACTTTCTTGCATCATCACGTTTAATACGAATTAATAATAAATAATGTCCCCAAGACAAATTGGGTGAAAATGACGGCTGTTGAACCATCGAAACAGAGCGCTCATTTGAGTTTTCAGAAATCCGCAGCACTGCTGCGGATTTCTGTTCATGATCCATTTGATAAACGAGATAAAATTTCCTGGCTCTTTCCAATGTATCCACACTAAAGCCACGTTGATATTGTTTGGTAAGGTACTGCGATAATGATTTTAATACATTTTGACCATAATCCGCCCTATCCTTGCCTAGTTGTTCTTCTTCAATAATATCTCGCCCAATCATCCAGTAGGCTTTAACAATTTCAATATTAACCGTACGTTGTATATTTTGTCTTGCATGATCAATATAGCTAGACGCTTTTTTATAAAGTGAATCAATACGTCCATTTTCATTTGTTAAATCTGACTTACTCATAGCTATTGAGCCTTTTCATGATGAAAGATTCCGCAGCAGTTGCTACAAAATAAATAATTTTTATATTTGTCAATTATACGTAAACGAACCATTAATAATAACAACTTTCTGCAACGGCCGTTGCAAAAAGATCTTTGTTCATTTACTTACGATAGCAATATACGTTAATTTATCATTAAAACGATGGCTTGTAAATTACACCACTAGTGAGAACTATTGGACTTATCGACCAAATGAGTTTGGACGATAATCCCCTACCAGTTCAAAATAAGCCCCTTATGACTGCGTAACATTTTGGTGATTTTGCATTGGTTTGAGATTGGACTCCATCGCCATATCAGCCCAGTCCTCTAAAAATTTACCAGCCCATGATTTGTATCTCATTGACCAAAATCCCTGAAAATCCTCTTTAAGATGGATGATAAATTAATTTTGACCAGCTCCTCTAAGGGACCATACTGCTTGTCGCTTAGTTTTTCAGGGCGCTTCAACAGGATATACTTGGATTTTTCAAGCACATTGTCATTACCCGCATCTTTGAGTTCTTTCACCTCGTCTCGACGAATTTGAACGACCGCCTCATTGAGTTTTTTATCCATATGGAATCTATCAAGAATATTTAGGGCATTGACGCAATTTTTCTGGTCGCGGTAGGAACAGGAGTTACCCCCTCCCCTCCCCCGCACAGATCCGGACGTTCACTACTAACGCATCCGGCTCCTACCTTGGGTGAGTAGTGATTTCAACCATAGTCGTCTCACTTCATGTACAAATTGACAAAGTGACGTCGAGTTAAAAGGAACACCATAATAATTGATGTGCCCTTGAACCACGCTCTTCAGCCAACGCTCTGTATCACATGGTTTCTCATGCAGCTAATCTAGTTGAAGGAATCATGTTAATTGAGCAAGCGTATCAATTTAAGAAGCCATCTGTCAATCAGCATCATTAACTGAGCTGGAGCTTGGAGAATATTGTCGCACCCAAGGTTTATACACTGAACAACTGAAAGAATGGAAAGATGAGTTGATTCAAAGTATTTCAGAGAAAAAGGCTAATTCTTCGGAAGAAAAAAAGGAATCGAAAAAAGATAAAGCACGCATTAAATCCTTAGAAAGGGAGCTTAGACGCAAAGATAAAGCACTCGCAGAAACTGCAGCCCTACTGGTTCTAAGAAAAAAGCTTCAAGCCTTCTACGGGGAAGGCAACGAGGAAGATTAACACCTATTGAGGAGCGTAAAATGTTAGTTGCTTTTATACAAGAAGCGATGGATGCAGGGGCCCGTTTAAAACCCTGTTGTAATGAAACTGATATTAGCCTAAGAACCTATCGTAGATGGGTTAATACTCAAGGAATACAAGCCGATAAGCGAGCTGAAGCAATAAGGCCATCTCCGTCGAATAAACTAAGTTGCAAAGAAGTTGCTGCTATTCTTGACATTTGCCATCAACCCCAATATGTAAATTTGCCACCATCCCAAATTGTTCCTCGTTTGGCTGATGAAGGAAATTACATTGCAAGTGAATCAAGTTTTTATCGAGTTTTAAAAGCTAATCATCAATTAGAACAACGAGGTCGAACAAAGAAAAATAAAGCAAAAAGAACGCTAACAACTCATGTGGCAGAAGCTCCTATTGGGACATTACTTATTTGCCGTCAAGGATTAAAGGCCAATTTTTCTATTTGTATATGATTGTCGATGTATTTAGTCGAAAGATTGTTGGATACGAAGTCTATGATAAAGAATGTAGCACTCATGCAGCTAATCTAGTTGAAAGAACGATGTTAATTGAGCAAGCATATCAACTTAAGAAGCCATTAACTCTCCATTCAGATAATGGCGCCCCTATGAAATCTTTTACATTAAAAGCTAAGCTAGAAGATTTGGGTATTATCTCAAGCTATAGTCGCCCTAGGGTTAGTAATGACAATCCATTTAGTGAATCCTTGTTTCGCACGATGAAATATTGTAGTTTCTGGCCATCAAGAGGTTTTGAATGTATTGAGATTGCCAGAGAATGGGTCGATTACTTTGTTAAATGGTATAATAATGAGCATCGACATAGTCAGATTGGATTTGTCACTCCAAATCAAAGACATCAAAGATTGGATGAAGAATTGATGGAAAAAAGACGACAAGTGTACATAAATGCTAAAAATAAAAACCCAAATCGCTGGTCAAAAGACATCAGAAACTGGCAAACACCAAAAGCTGTTTATCTTAATCCAGAGAAACCTCAAGAATTAGTAGACAAGGGAGCATAATGAGGCCTCGTTTGTCCACATGTCAATAGGCCAGAAGCATCTCAAATAGTTGCGAATGAGCCTGTTGACCCTGTGGGCAATACGAGGCGACGAAATTGAATTTTTAAAAAAAGGTGTCAACTATCTTGCAAAACACCGATAGCATTCACTTTACGGGTAGATACGCCTTGAATATACATCTCAGCCAATGATATTTTTAAAGCACGTTCTGAGCGTAAACCCTGCTCAAGAAATGATGGGTAGAATTTGCCATCACGGGTTTGAG
>JAKFUY010000126.1 GCA_021732495.1 Legionellales bacterium
ACTGAAACAGGAATTAACCAATCATGGTTAATTTTTTAATCACAATCGTCAAATACTCATGAAGTAAAACAGATTTTACAGAAGAAACGATGCTCTATCCGCATAAAAAGTTCAGATGATAATTTTTATACTAGGTTTTCTTCAAATCTTCATGTTCAAAAGCTGAAGCCATTCGGTCAATCTCCCTCTTTATTAAACCAAATTGGGTAGCAACAGATCGCCATTCATTCACGGCTAGCGTAACCTCTTTTATAATTTCAAGCGCTCTTGCTTTCTTTATCCGGAAGTCATCAATGACGGAAAGCGCCAAATCAATAGAGGCTGTTGGATCATCATAATCGATCGAAGTTGATAACATACGAGCTTTGATTTCCACCGGGTTAGGATTGACATCATAGGCTGGCGACAATCTCCAACCTTTATGACGTTCATATAAAAAACCATGATTTCTTAAATGATCATCTGTGTTTGATATCAATACGGTGAAGATAATACGCCGCCACAGTTCTTCTAAATCACTGTTTGGGCTTGCACCATATTGTGTAATGGCATAAGCAATTTCAAGGTAGCTGTGAGGATCATTATCCTTTGCGCCCAACATACTCATTGCAGACAGAAATGGAACACGCTGGTTTGACTGACGGTCAAAACGGCGCAAAAGCAGCACCGGCTTGTCTAGGATTGATTCCAAACGCCATTTTGTTGTTTTAATTCCTGCTTTTTCTGCAAGGGTCAGCGCAACAGCTTCCCAGACAACCACGTTAAATTCGTCATCTTTTTTGGGAAATTTAGCGATGGCAAGATGATTGTCCTTATCTCTAACGGATGCTTTTGGCCGCGCTCCACCAAGAGATGACCCTGGTGCCAATAATATTTTCAAATCTTCAGCTGTTTCATCATCATTGAGATAACGTTCAGTTGCTGAAAGGAGTCTAGGTAGATCGATTAAAGGTGGGATGCTGTTTTTATTTTTGGAGGTTAAGTAAGGCCCGCTATTTTCTAACGAAAAACGTAAAGCGCCCTGACGAGCTTCATCATTAACGCCTAACAGATAATCTGCTTCTGACAGTGTTCTTGCCGCTTCTCTCGCCGATTTGGCGCGTACACTTTCTGCTCGGCGCATCAACACGCGACCCCAACGATCTGGCGCAGAATCACCAATAGCACCGAATAATATCTGGTCTGGTGTAGCATGAAATACTCCTGAGGTTAACTGAAGAGCGGGATCAAGAGCAAACTTTTCCGAATGTTTCAGCCAGTCCGGATCATATTCAAAGGATGCACTTTGTCGAGTGCCACGCTGATGAAACCAGAGCTTGCCGACCTTGAGCGTTTCTTCACCAAGCTCAATCGAAACATAAATTTGTTGGCTACTCATTCGTATCCTCTTTATCGCCTTGTGGCGTTCTAATTCTTTTCGGGAGACTTTCTTCTTCAAGTTCACGGCCGACAATATCGTGAGAAGCATCTGCAACGCGTGCTAAATGATCAGACATCCCTAAAACAAAAAGAGCAGACGCATATGCACCCATGGATACGCTTGGCTCGCCTTTTTCAATCTTGGATAAAGTGACGCGAGAAAATCCAGAACGCTCCGACATAAGCTCCATAGCTATACGGCGGCGGCGGCGCGCATCACTAATATTCTTGCCCAATCTTCTTAAAGCTTTCTGCACTGGAATGGGTAGATGTGTTTTTTTACTCATATTTTAACCATAATGTATCTTATCATTTACCTTAAAAAATATAAGGTAAATGATAAGATACATTATGGGAAAAAACAAGTGGTTGATAAATTAATGTATATTATCTTTATCATTAAAAAATTTAAGGTAAATTATAATATACTTTATATCGCCTTTGAAGGAATCTTTCAAAGTCAAACGTCGATATCATAAGGAGTATGGCTATCGATTGGGTCAAGTCCAATTTTTGCTGTAAATTCCCATTTATCCGTCCTATCGACTTAGATGTTTAATTTGTCATTTTGTTTATTTCAATTACGTTTGTTTTAGCTTGTTCGTTTTCTATTAACCACTCATTAAATTCATCCATATCCAAGTATCGTCTTGTTACCCATTGCTCATTGATTTCTACCAATAAAGCGCCAATAAGCCTTAAAGCAGAGTCATCATTGGGGAAAATGCGTATTACATTGGTGCGCCTTTTCACTTCCCTATTTAATCTCTCCTGCATATTCGTTGTTCTGAGGCGCTTACGATATTTATCTGGCAATGTCATCACCGCAATTAAGACAGGTCACAGCCTTTGGTACTAACTTTTCAAACTGCTCTATAAACTCATTTAAACGGTGCCTGGCGTCGGTTATATCGGGCGCTTGTAAAACTAGTTTGGCTTTTTCTGCAACGTCCTTGCGGTGTCGAGTTGAGCAAGAGCCTAAAATATTCCGCATCAAATGAACTTGGCACCTCTGCCAAGTCGTACCTTGGAAATGTTTCCTGGCGGCTTCAACAAGACCCGCATGTTGGTCGGAAACAATAAATAAAACGCCTATTTAATTAATAATTAATGTGTCATGTAATTTACTTTCAGAATTTAACTTTATTTGTTAAGTTTTCAGAGCAGATTTCATCACCAATACTGCACAATTGCATAATCCCAGTACCGAATAAATTAAAATAATTTATTATCAATCTACTCTTGATGGCTTTTTTAAAAAAATAGAATCCACGTCATTATGGACGTCTGCCTCCAATGTCATTAACTGACCCAAAAGCTTATCCGTGGTCCTGATACTCAAGATAAAGTTGATATTATAGTTAAGCTCATCAAATTACATCAAGGATTTTTGTAATTGCACACTTACTTTTGCGGTCTTTTACTGCTTCGAATTTCCTTAACATTGTCAGCAATCGTTTTGCAAATATTATCGAGGGGGTAGGTGGCTTAAATTTTTTTCAGAAAATGGATTTTGTAATTCGATACCGATCTGATCGAGTGAAAAAAGCGCATAAGAGACTATCCCGGCAATTAACGGGCTGATAAATAAAGAAACGTTTGCTAACGCAAATGGTAGCATTAATAAAAAAAATAAAATAAAGCGCCGGGATTTCACAGCCATAACAAAAGGCATTGGTGTTTTTAAGATGCGCTCACATGCTCCTTGAGCATCAATAAGATGTTCTATTTGTTCTTGTGCATGCAGGAATGCAAAGGGATCTAGACCATAACTATTTCGCGCAATTTGTAGCTCTTGAGTAATCATAGAGGATAGAATAATTGGACGATGTTTAGATGTATTTAACTGCTGAATATTATCTATATCAAGAAGATGAGAGAGGTATTCTAAATGAGTATGTTCTCTCAAATTATCCTTCATCAGATAGGGTAAGGCCGAAATCATATTGGTGACTTTAAATATCCAGTCTGGTGTCCCTTGATTGGTGTAATTAACTAAAATAATAGTCAGGTTCCTGGATTGATTTACAATATTACCCCATAATTTTCTTGCCTCCCACCATCGGTCGTAGCCAGCATTTACCCTAAAAACAAGAATGAGGCCCATGATTAATCCACCGTATTCAAAGGGACCAATAGGCAAGACAGCCAATGGGAATAAATAACATAGGTAACATACTAAGATAGTGTATATAATTACGAAGCCTACTTTTTTCATGACCTTTGGAGTAACAGATCCTGTCAATGTCAATGCACTTTTTAAAAAACCTTCATATTCAGGCTGATTTTGTAAGCTATCATATTTATTCATATTTTACTCAACAATTTGATTGTACCTGTTTGATTGTATTTATTTGCTGCCCCGCTTTCAAGATTTTTTCTCGAATAGCACGCCACTTTATTTGATTGGGCGGTAGCTCAATGATAATGACTTCCGCGTCAGATTGATCAGCATGCCTTAATGTATCATACAGTTGATAGGCCACAGCTTGTGCATCATTGGGTAATTGGTGATGAAATTTTTCCTCTTTTGGGATGTGCTCTGAAATGCTTAGTGTATAAATTTTTCCTTTTAATAAATGTGAATGGTTATCCAGTTGTCGCCAATCGTCTATATAGTAGAGCTTTTTTTGCGGTTTGTAATGACTGTCTAATTGTCCAGATACCCTTGGCATTGATTGGTTTAAACCGTTTTGAGTTGGAAAACTAACGTCAATGGTTTTCAAATCAAGCATACCAGGACGTAAAACGGAATATCCATGATGATGCGTTGCTTGAATAATCGATGACTCTATACCGACATCACAACGCCCCCCATCTAAAATCAAAAAATTCTCATTAGGAAAACTACTGGATACATGTGACGCTGTTGTTGGGCTTATTTGACCAAATGGATTTGCCGATGGAGCCACCAACGGCCGATTTAATTGCCTCAAAATCTGTTGTGTTAAATCATGCTTTGGTGCACGAATGGCGATACTATTTTGCCCTGCATTCACTAAGGAGTTGACGGCATTTTCCTTGCTATTTAAAACCAGAGTCAATGGTCCGGGCCAGAAAGCAAGTATCATTTGTTGAGCATATTTGGGAATATCGGTGACCCATTGACTGAGGTCCCAATCATGACAAACGTGCATAATAAGTGGGTGATTGAGGGGGCGTTTTTTTATGGCGAAGATTTTTTTAATCGCCGTTTCATTAGTTGCATCAGCGGCTAGTCCATATACTGTCTCAGTTGGGATAGCAACGACTTCTCCTTGTTCTAGTCGCTCTAAAGCGAGATTAACATTAGCTGTAATGGTTGTCATAAAACCTCATCTGAATTAGGGATTGCAATAATCACAATGGGTGGGATCGGCCACGATTAAGTGATCTTTTCGGGGGCGTTGTTCTTGATAATCGCATTGAATGCACCCCCATTCTTCATATTGATACATGCTGGTGTTATCTCCACATAGACTACATGGTAAATGACCATTTACAGATTTAAAACCAAAGCCAGGTGCACCACAGCCAGAACAAAGACTTTTTATGCGAATGGATAGTTTTTCAGCAAGCTCGCCGATTGTTTTCATGCGAGTAGGGTTCATCATTGCCCGCATATCCGTTGCAATCAATAATTTAGGATATTTTTTAAAACCATCTGATAATGAGGCCTCAAGCAGATGAGGAGTGTTAATTCCTTTTGCGATAACATCCTGCTGATCTGCTGATTGCAGAGTTAGGGCATGACTTTGGAAAAGAGCTGATTTTAAGAAGGGAGTTAAAAGAGTATCTTTATCAATGATCATCATTTTGTAATTTGTATGGGGTGTTCGTAATTGCTCGACAATTTGCCAACCGTTTTCCAAATCAACAAACACCATAGTTTCGTGTGCAAGCGCAATCAAAGGATTGGATGGGTGGGGTCCAAAACTACCTTCGCTAGCAACAGATAATATGTATTTTTTTTCATTGGCAGCATACATCGCTTTTAAAATACAAGTTTCGTAGGCTGATAACGTTCGGGGTATTTCTCCAGTAAATGTCCCAAATTGATCGGTATCGATATTTTCAACGCACAAGTTACAAGCCAGATGTTGTCGAAAAATGGGCTCAATAGCTTGCTCTTTATTATGTTTTGATGCGAGTAAAACAAATTTATCGGTATAATCCATTTAAAACTCCAGTTATCACCTTAGAGGATAAACCGCTAAGGTGATTTTTGATGATAGAATTAAGAAAAATAGTCGACTCGCGCAACTGACACATCCGAAACAAACATAACTCCAGAGCTTTTTTCCAATAAAGATTTCATTCCTATGGCAATACTCACGATAGCCTCCTCTGGAGCGACGGCTATGAACATGACCAGTACGGCTTTGTCGTTAAATAATAATTTTCCTTCATGAAAACCGCTATGCCCCTTTCCTGATACATTTCTAATCAAGGTAAAACCAGATACATTGGCTTCATTGAGCATATTAGATATTAATGATTCATTTTCTCCAGAGACAATTACTTCTATTTTTTTCATCCGATGCAATGAGACCTTGCTGTCATTTTCTTGATTATTATGAGTTGAATCCATTTTTTTCTCCTATGTTAGTCATTAAATACCATTCACCTGTGGTTTGAAGTTGATAGGCTTTGTTTTCTGTTGGCTCTATCACAATCAAATGAACCCAAGCATTAAAAAATAGGGTTTTTAAAATTTCTTGACGATTAATGATCGTACTGACATTTTCTCTAGGTGCATAAATTACAGTGAGTAATCTCTGTGGTTGATGAAAGTTCAGCGCATCAGAGGCTTTAACTGACTGTAAGGGTAGTCCATGCATCAAGTCACTACCATTACCTTGCATGACGCCAATTTTACCAGTCACATTATGCGTGACTTTGCTGCCACTGCCATAAGCCACATTATCAATTGTAGAAAACAAATATTGTGTGTTAATCCACTCGGCGACGACCATTGGGGCGGTTAATATGGTTTCAAGTGACGTTAACTGTTCATCCTTAACCCAATCATATGAATGAAGGAAACAGCGTCCTTCTAAGTCCAGGTCTTGAGTTAGTTTTCGAGGCCCAATGATAAAGGCAGCATTTCGTGCTAATCCCCACTCAGGCCTAACTTCTGACCAGTCTTGACTGCGTTTGCAAGTTTCTTCGACAGGGTTAACTGGACTGTCTAGATCAAAATATTTTACACGCAAGGCTGCATTTTTCGCTTTGGCCTTTATCAGGTTTTCTTGTAGTCGACACAAAACTTTTTCATGAAGCAATGCCGGCTTATTATCCTTAAATATAAGCATTTCATCCGTTGTGGTATTGTGTTCGGCCGCTAAAAACTGAGTGTCCAGAGGAATATGGATGCCGCGCTCAGATAAAGAGGCTCGAATTGATTTTTTATTCAAGATGGCTGCTAATACTTTGGCATTACCGCCACCATGATTGCCTCCACAAGCGCCACAATCTAAACCCGAGGCATAAGGATTATTTTGTGTGCTGCTACCATGGCCACAAAAAATGACGAACTTTCCAAAATGCCCAGTTAATCCCATAATACGCAGGACTGCTTCAGCATAAAGCGCTTGTTCTGCTGGAGAAATGCCGTTGCTGCTATCTGTAGACGTCATATCAACAAGGGGCTTTGTTTGCACTGTTGGCATGATTTTTTCAGTCCATTTGTTGAGAGTAGATATCGTCAACATGGGTTTAATCGTTTTAGATAGCATGAGTAGGCCACACCAGGCGCCTAATGTTTCGACCAACGCAAACGGTGTTGCAAAATTATATTTTAATTGCTGATACACATCTGTCAGGTTGTTAAGTATTGTCTTACCCTGCGCATGCTTTTTTTCAGCAGAGGTATTTTCTTCATTAGGGCAATCATGAATGTCATATCGTGGCTTTAACAACACCGGACAAGAATCGGTTACGCTCCCAGAATTATAATCATGCAAACGAATAGGAAGCCCAAAAAATCCGGCAAAACCTAAGGTTTCATAAGGACCTAACGATTCAAGCTGGCGACGGAACGGCTCCGACCGAACGTCAATACAAAATACCAACTGAACCTCTGCAGATTGTGCAGCCAATGGTTTCATTGTTTTTGCTGCAGTTAATAGGGGAGGAATTAAATGAGATTTATAGTCTTCCTCAAGTTTTTTGATATTGTCTATCATAGGATGTTGATGCATTTTCGCATTGTGTGAGGTGCTTTTAGAAAAATTAATTTCTGGATTAATTAATACGGTAATAATCAATCGCACGGCCAGGAAATCAATCAGTATATTTGAATGTTTATCTAACTGACTTGAAGTGTTTTGCCACTCGGTGCGCCACTTGATA
>JAKFUY010000124.1 GCA_021732495.1 Legionellales bacterium
CTTCAGCAGCAGCCTGTTCAACAGCCAGCGCAGCAGCTACTCGTGCAGCTTCTTCAGCAGCAGCCTGTTCAACAGCCAGCGCAGCAGCTACTCGTGCAGCTTCTTCAGCAGCAGCCTGTTCAACAGCCAGCGCAGCAGCTACTCGTGCAGCTTCTTCAGCAGCAGCCTGTTCAACAGCTAGCGCAGCAGCTACTCGTGCAGCTTCTTCAGCAGCAGCCTGTTCAGCAGCTAGCGGAGCAGCTACTCGTGCAGCTTTTTGAATACGTCTTTCTTCAACCTGTGCAGCTCGTTGAGCTGCAGCAGCCTGTTCCATTTGTTTTGCTTCAGCTGGGGTTGGATAAGGATTTTCTTGTGCAACATCAGCTAAATTTTGATTCTTACTTGGCATAATATTTCCCCTTCGATACAACGCTAGATTAAAACACTCAGCAACAATTTTAAACACTTTCGCCCCACGTGTCAAATAATATCCCACAATAGTCATTTTTAACGCAAAAATTGAAAAGAAAATCACTCCTTCATGCAGCTGCGTTGATTCTATGCATAACAATTACACCGACAGATAAGCACCAGAGCCATGATGAGAGATACTCGTTCTAGATGGACATAATGGTTAAAATTGCCCAAAACGGCTTTTTGATGCTTGTTTTTTATTTTTAGCGCAATGAGATACGCGCTTTTATCAAAAAAAAAGCTTGACCCTATCGGAAATACTCACTAGATTGAAAAATTATTATTGATTGCACCCATATCATCATGTCGCACCAGAATATTCATATCCTTAGAAGTCAATTTATTGCAGGAATTAACCGTTGGGCGTATAAGCCAGTGATGGAAACGCTCATTGATATCAATGATTTTGAAAACCATCCTACCTCAGAGCTGGAAAGTTTTAACCTACGGTTGGTTCAGTTGTTGCCGGGGCTGTCAAAACATAAGTGTAATTATGGGTATGAAGGTGGCTTTCTCAAAAGACTCGATGAAGGCACCTGGATAGGACATGTTCTAGAGCACGCCATTATTGAATTGCAGTTGTTAATGGGGCTTGCCAACAAGTTCGGTCAAACCAGACAAACATCAAAACCAGGTATTTACTATATGGCTTTTGCCTGCGACCATGAAAAATTAGGTCGAGAACTGCTTCATACTGGACTTGACCTTATTTTGGCGATGGTTCGTCATCAGTTCTTTGATCTCGATGCACATATTCAACGACTGAAAGATTTAAGTTATGACGTCTTACCAGGACCAAGTTCTGGTTTTTTAATACAAGCCTTTAAAAATAAGGGTTACCCCGTCATTCGACCTGGTTCTGATAATCGATATCAAGTTGGATACGGTTGTGAAAAAAGACTATTTTGGACCGCAACGACTGAGAAAACCAGCGCCATTAGCGTTGAAATATCTAAGGATAAATCGCTTACCAAAGCACTTTTAGAAGAATGCTTTGTTCCCGTAAGCCAGGGACTGGTTGTGACTCAATTAAATGAGGCCTGCGAGGCGGCAAAACAATTCGATCGTGTGGTCATCAAGCCTTTAAATAATCGTCGCGGACATGGGGTTAGTCTTGATTTATACCAAACTCAAGATGTGATCGATGCTTTTCATTACGCCAAAGAATATAGCGACGATATTTTGGTGGAAAAATTTTATCCTGGAAATGAATACCGATTTTCATTGGTAGACCATCAGGTTGTCGGTATTTTAACGGGTGAATCACTTCATGTCGTGGGCGATGGGCAATCCAATATCAAACAATTAATTGAGACCCTCAATGCTGAGCCAGAGCGGGGTTTTAATGAATCCTATTTATTGACCGGTGTTTACTTTGATGATGCCTTAAAAATTATTCTACAAAAACAACACGTTCATTTAGACACTATTTTAGCCCAAGGACAACGCATTGAAGTGCGTAAAAACTTTAACTTAAAAAATATCGTCCCTATTGAAGATTTTCACCCAAGCATCATTCAGCACGTAATCCTAGCATGTAAAATCATAGGTCTAGATATTGCCGGTATTGATGCGGTTATTCAAAATATCCAACAACCCTTATCTCAAGACAACGGGGTCATCATCGAAGTCAATGCAGGGCCTGCATTTGCTATTTTTCATCAGCAACCCAATGCCATCAATAACCTCGATATGGCATCTGATATTGCTGATTCAATTTTAAAAGAACCCAAACCGCCGTTTTCCCTAATCAGCATTACCGCCTCCAAACACTGCCCTAGACTGCCATTTTTTATCCAGTCCCTGTATCATCGGGTGGGTATGTCTTTGCCAGAAGGAATTTATCTCAACGGCAATAATGCAATAGGTGCCAATGATAATCTATACGACAATGGTTTGCGTATCTTAATGAACCCATCATGTCAGACTGGCATTATCGCCTCAGATTTTTCGTCACTGGTTAATCACGGTGTTTGTTATCAAAAAAACACCTGTAAAATAACCATCTTGCTCGATGTTGAACACCAGCATTATGCTCATGAATTATATATCGACGCCCCCAATGCCATTAAAAAAGTATTCCGTACACCGCTCGATCTGGTGCCAAAAGAAGGTCTTGCGATTATCAATGGCGATGATCATGCGCTTGTCTCATGGGCTGAACTGGTCGATGGTAAAGTTATTTTTATTTGCACAGACCCAAATATTTCTCACGCACAAGAAAAACTGCGTCAAAACGATGGCATCATTTACATCAAAGAAGGACTCATTTACTATCAAAGTCAAAAAATAGCTGATTGTCCAGCAGTTCCAAAACAAGTGCTACAAATTCTAATGACAGGATTGGCCATTGCTTTATTTGAGAATATGTCTATCGAACATGTGCTAAATTCATTTTATAAGGATGTCGAAATTGCTACAGCTTGAATTTAAACAGGTGCGTTTTCTCAACAAGATCAATCGTTGGGCTAAATTTCAAGTGGTTGAACTCACTATCGAGTGTTCGCCATTGTTTTCACTCGAGTCGATTTTTCCCCATCACTTAAAGGGGGCAGGCCTGATAGAGCAGTTTTTTTTATCCCTTTTTGACCGTATAGGATGTCCCTGTCACTTTTCGATGACCCATCCTATCGAACGCCACCCCAATCTTTTTTATGTTTTAGTTGCCTATGATGAATTGATAACTGCTGAAAAATTAATTCAGCTGGGGCAAGATATTTTAAATCAACCGCAGCAGCCAAGCACTGAAATCGAAAAAAAGTTACAAGCGATTCAAGCTGAGTATGAGGATATTCGCATGGGACCCAGTACCCATCATATTGTCCAAGCTGCTATCCAAAAAAATATTCCTTATCGACGGATTGCTACAGGCTCTTTGGTAAAACTTGGTTATGGCTGTAAGCAACGATTTATTCAAGCCAGTTTAATTGATTCGACATCGACAATTGCCGATGCCATGGCCCAAGATAAGTTTATTACCAAACAAATGCTTAAAATCATCGGTATTCCCGTTCCTGCGGGTAAAATTGTGCAACATCGAACATCGGCTCTTTATGATGCTGATGATATTGGCTACCCAATCGTTATCAAACCGATCGATGGCAATCAGGGAAAAGGGGTTACCGTCAATATTCAAAACGAAGCTGAATTACTGGCCGCTTTTGATCAAGCAAAAAAATATTCCGAAGAGGTTTTAATTGAGCAGTACATTGGTGGCGATGATTTTCGCTTATTGGTCGTAGGCGATCAGTTGGTTGCAGCCTCACAAAGGCTTGCGCCAAGTGTTATTGGGGATGGACAAAAAACCATTGCTGAACTGATTGATGTTCTCAATCAAGACCCTAAACGCCTCGATGGTCATAATGGCATATTAAGTAAGATTGAAATTGATCAGGTGTTAAATGCTACTCTCCAACAACAAAAACTGTCCTTAGAGAGTATTCCCCAACATCATCAAAAAGTAATACTGCGTCATAATACCAATTTATCGACCGGTGGAACCGCAATTGATGTCACCGATATCGTTCATCCCAGCATTGCACTACAAGCCATAGAAGCTGCAAAATTGATAGGCATTGATGTCTGCGGGATTGACGTGGTATGCAAAGACATCACCAAACCCCTAAGCGAGAGCGGTGGTGCCTTTATTGAACTTAATTTATCCCCTGGGTTGCGCATGCATTTAGCGCCCTCTGTGGGGCAGCCCCGCAATATTGGCGATGCCATTATTAAACAGTTAACCCAAAACCATGATTTCAGAATTCCAATTATTACCATCACAGGAACCAATGGCAAGACGAGCACGACGGAGTTTCTATCTAAAATATTGCAAGATTATCAAATGAACGTCGGCATGACCTCCACCAATGGTATTTATTTTAACAGTGAAGAACTTTACTCTGGAGACTGCTCAGGTCCTTGGAGTGCTGATAAAATACTTTCCCACCCAGAGGTTGAAATCGCGGTTTTAGAAACAGCACGCGGCGGATTGTTGCGCAAAGGTCTAGGCTTTGATGAGGCGCAAGTAGCAATCATAACCAGTATTGGTGAAGCCGACCACTTAGGCATTGATTATCTGTACACACCTGAAGATATCTTAAGTGTCAAAAAAACCATTCTTCGATCGGTTGCCGCAAACGGTTATGTCATATTAAATGCCGATGATGAGTTGGTGAGAAATCTCAATCAAGAGACCCAAGCCCATATTATTTATTTTTCGCTTGACGCGCATAATCCAATTCTCAAAGCACATCTTGGCAACCAAGGTACAATTATTTATTATGATGAAAAACAAAGTGCTATTATTTTAAAAAATGCCACAGAGCAGCATGAATTTCAAATTGATAATATTGCCTATATTTTTAATCAAAACACCCTGTTTCAAATCCAAAATACGATGTGTGCTTTGGCTAGCATTTGGGCTCTAAAGTTACCGATGGCACCTTTGAAAGAAATTTTAATGCAGCATAAGGATTTCATTCCGGGAAGATTTAAAATCTATCAACATCAAGATAGAACCATCATTGCCGATTACGCCCACAATATGAATGCCTTAACCTCAATTATGGACGTCGTTAAAAATATACCTGCCAAGAAACGCTTGGTTTTAACCAGCTCTGCGGGTGATAGACAAGATGATATCATTGTCAAACAAATGCAATATTTAGGTGAGCATTTTGATCATGGCGTTATTTATCAAGATCTTTGCCAAAGAAATCGGCAAGATGGCGAGGTTTTTCAGTTGATTCGTAAAGGTTTTGCCCACAGTCCACGCTTAAAAACCATCGATGAGATTTACCATGAAAAAGAGGCTATTGAACATATCATTTCAATCACCGAACCTGGGGATTTATGCCTGCTATTAATTGATGATATTGGAAACTCATTATCCAATATTGAGGAAATCCTACAATAAAAAGGGTTGAATCAGCCGTTTAGAAACCCCTTTCATATGTAAAAAATGTCGGATAATGAAAATTTTCTTATCTTTGGTGCAAATCACGATATGATCGTCGAGTTGCACCAGTCCATCTTCATTTTCAATACAGAGGGTTCTTGGGCCAACATTGGTATGCACAGTCCAGACAGTGGGATAAAAATTGCTAGAGATTTTTTCGATACTTGAAATTTCTAGAAAAGATGAGTTTTGTAAGATCTCAGAACGCACAAATTGCTGTAACGACTCTTCCAAGTCTAACACATCATCAATCCAACCGATTTGCTGACCTTGTTCATCTAATATCGCAATTTTTTTATCCAAGCCATCATTAATCGGTGAAGCAAGCTTAAAACTATAGTTTTCATAGGATTTTTCATCAATAGACAACACATATTGATTGTTAGGATTTTTTTCAAATAAGATCATAGTGTTCACTTAAAATAGTTTCGCGTACGACTGATAAAAATGATAATAACACCCTTGCAATGCCATTAATTCTTGATGTGAGCCGACTTCAACAACACGGCCTTTGTCGACCATCACCAATTTATCAAACGATTTTAAAGACGATAATCGATGCGAAATCACAATCGTGGTCCGTTTATGTGTTAAGAACTTCAGTGCTTCCTGAATTTTATATTCATTGACGCCATCGACGGCAGCGGTAGGCTCATCTAATAATAAAATTTTAGGATCGCTTAAAATGGTTCTTGCGATAACAATTCTTTGTTTTTCACCACCTGACAATGAAGAGCCATTTTCTTGAATGAGGGTATCATAGCCTAAAGGTTGTCTTAAAATAAATTCATGCGCATTTGCATATTTAGCTGCCTGCATGATTTCTTCAAAACTAGCATCTGGATTGGCAAAGCGAATATTATCGGCAATGGTGCCATAAAAGAGATAGGACTCCTGAAGGACCACACCTAAAATATTTCGATAATCTTTAAATGAAAAATCTTTAATATTGATATTGTCTAAAAAAATCCCACCGGTATCTGGATCATAAAAACGGCAAATCAAATTCATTAATGTGGACTTCCCAGCACCGCTTAACCCCACGAAACCGACATGCTCTCCCGGCAATATAGTCAAATTAACATCAAACATAACCTGGTGATTATTGTAGGAAAAATTAACTTTCTTAATATCAATTCTGCCATCCACTTGCGGGATAGGAACAGGTGTGAGAGTGTCATGAATGGTCGATGTTTTATTAAGCAAATCAAAAATGCGTTTTAAATAGACATTGGCTCTGCGATAATCCTCAAAAAAAGCACTTAAGGATTCAATACGAGAATACAGCTTATTGGAATAGGCTATAAACCCCGTTAAAACGCCTAAATTAATTTGATGTTGCCACATTAACCGAATCCCCATCCCCCACACCAGGAGCACTCCTAAATCAGTGATAAAAACAGTGGTAGGAGAAAAAAAAGCCCAAATCCGGTTCATTAAATTATTGATGACCAAGTTTTTTTGATTAATCTTTTCAAACTGAGTGATAAAACGCGCTTCTTTTGCAAAACATTTGATTAAACGGATCCCGAAAATGGTCTCGGTTAACACATTGATAACCTGCGACCAAATCCGATTACATTGTTCAAATAAAAAATTCAACTTATTTTTAAGTAAGGTACTCAAAATAAGGATGATTGGTATAGGGATAATGGTATACCACCCTAGTTCCTTATTAATAGAAAAAACAAAACCAAGGGTTATCGCAAACAACACGATGTCATGAATGAATACCACAAGCTTGGTTGCGATAAAGATATTTAATCGGTCGGTATCCTGTCCGATGCGCGTAATCAGATCGCCTTTTCGACGATGATTATAAAAATCGAGTGATAAACTTAAAATATGGCGAAAACCGTGCATACGTAAGTTTTTAGTCACTTTTTCACTGGTAATCGCCAGCACATAGGTTTGTGCCCATGTAAAAAGCCACGTGCACAAAGCAATAACAAAAAAAGCCGTCAAGTAATAAAATACCTGTCCTACTCGAACGTGTTGATGATTTTGCAAAGGGACCAAAACCTGATTCATCAACCCTATCGTCAAATAAGGCGATAATAATGATACAACAGTGGCAATTCCCATTAACAAAAAACCAAAAATCAGAAATTTTTTTTCGGTTTTTAGAAAAGGCCACAGCATTTTAACAAAAGGAGTCATCTCTATATCTGTTGGCATAAAATAATTATCGACGGTATCATAAATTTGCATACCCGCCAATGATTATCACCGCTTCTCACACATGAGAAAACAATGTAAGGCCTGAGTCTAGAACTGTTCCTCGATTTGAATCATCCCAACTGATAAAATATAGTTAGGATCCTAGGTA
>JAKFUY010000143.1 GCA_021732495.1 Legionellales bacterium
TCAGATTGATTGATCATGCAGTGGAGACTCATTGCACCGCCTAGGCTTTGGCCTGTGCACATCACACGCTTACCCGTTTGTGTATATTCGTTATCTATCCACTGTTGAATACGTTCTTTTCCACGATAATATAATGAAGTACCAATTGCGCCATAGGGTACTGTATCGCCTAAAAGTCCAGCTAAAAAACCATTATCTGTGGGATAAGTGGTGCCCTGGAAAATTAGGATTGACTGATTATGCACAGCACTATTATCCTTAAGACCATAGGCATAATAGGGCGTACTTATCCATCCAGAAGTAAGTGGGATTTTTTCAAGGGTGTATTCAATACCCCTAATTTTTAATTTAGCTCCTGCTTGTGGATTAGAAAAAGCAAGATAAGATAGGGTGCTATAAATCGTCGGTTCATCTTCAGCTTCTTCTAATTTTTGAACCAAAACATTGTGGAATTCTTGCAGAAAAGATTCATTACTGAACAACATAGTCGCTGATAATAATTGCCCCCACTCTGATAGACTAAGAGATAGGTCATTAGTTTCACGATATAACCAGCGGACTACTTTTTGTGGAATTGAAGGCATTTCTGAATTCGAATAAGACACTTTTTGCTTATAATTAGATGTTAGGGGCAATATTTAATCATGCCAATGTACTACAGTCAATTGATTCTTTGTAACGCAAAAAGTTTAGAGGCAGACACTATTTCACTGTACCGCACATATTGCTATAGTGGTAGCTTATAGGATTTTCATATTTTAGGATGAAATCAATTGTATAAGGTGATCGTAAGTATCGCTTGTATTATTTTGTGTTTACCAGGATGTAAGGGTAAACACAAAATGCACTTTTCAGGATATACCGATACACTTTATGTGTATTTGTCCTCTCCTTCCATGGGATATTTAGATCATAAATTTGTTGAAAGGGGGCAAATCGTTAAGAAGAATGAACCCTTGTATTATTTAAGCCCATCGCCTGATTTGGAGGCCTATCAGGCTAATAAATGGGCTGTTTATCAGGCAAGAAAATCATTAAAAGATTTAAAGTTACCGCGGCGACAACCTGAAATTATGGCCATAGAGTATCAGCTTCGGCAAACACAAACTTCGATGGCACGCGTTGAGGCGCATTTAAATCGTTTACTTAAGCTGGTTAAAAAACAATTTGTAGACCCTGATACGATTGATAACCAGGCCAAGACCTTGGAGGAGTTGGGTTTCCAAGCCAAACAATTGGAAGAAAATTTAAAACTTTCTAAAATGGGAAGTCGCCCCAAACAAATCAAAGCACAAGCGGGTGGTGTAAAAGTGGCACTTGCTAAAGCATTGGAGAGTAAATGGTATCTTGAACATAAATACATGAAGGCACCTGATGACGGCTATATTTTCGATACCTTCTACTCACAGGGAGAACTGGTTCCGGCACAAAAACCAGTGATGGTAATGGTTGTGCCCGAAAATAATTATATTGAGTTTTTTGTAACCGCTTCTGATGTGTCTCATTTGAATTTACAAATGCCTATCACCTATCAGTTTTATGGTGATGATAGCGCGCATGAAGCGCTTATATCGTATATCTCTCAAACGGTAGAGTATATGCCACCGGTATTATATACCCCCAATTTTCAACAAGAGCTGGTATATCGTATTCGTGCCAAACCTAGAACCGTTCATTCTTTCCCCTTGGGTCAACCGGTAGATGTGTGGGCATGAAAGAAAATCTTGTTATCGACGTAAGTGAACTGACCAAATCATTTGGACGCATACCAGTGGTTAAAGGGGTAAGTATTTCTGTTCAAAGGGGGCAGATTTTTGGTTTTTTAGGTGCGAATGGCAGTGGAAAAACCACTTCTATTCGCATGTTGTGTGGTCTTTTAACCCCGGATAGTGGTAGTGGCACTTGTATTGGCTATGATGTGATTCATTCATCTGAAATGATCAAAAAACAAGTCGGGTATATGCCACAGAAATTTAGTTTATATGACGAATTGTCTGTATTGGAAAATCTTAAATTTGTTGCGCAAATTTATGATGTTTCAGATGCTAAGCATGCCATTGCCAAAATCATGCATGAGTTAATGTTAGAAGATAAAGCATTAAAACTCGCTGGAGACCTATCGGGCGGCTGGAAACAACGTTTATCCTTTGCTGCTTGCTTAGTACATAAGCCCCAGCTTTTGTTGTTAGATGAGCCCACCGCAGGAATTGATCCCTTAGCCAGAAGGGATTTTTGGGATCTAATCCATTTATTAAGTCAGCAAGGTGTCACGACTTTAATGTCAACGCATTATATGGATGAGGCAGAGCGTTGTCATGCTCTAGCCTATCTTTCAGGTGGTAAGATTTTAGTGACAGGCAATGTTACAGAGGTTATTTCCTCTACCCGACTTATTACGTTCCAGTTGCAAGGTGAACTCCCGGCTGCTTTACTCAAGGCCTTAAAAGTGTTGCCCTGTGTCGAACAGGCTGCTTGGTTTGGGCGAAGTTTTCATATCTGTGGTTACGATAAAGAAGCAATAAACCTGGCTTTGCAAGAACTTTCCTTGCATTATCATTTTGAATTTTCACAAATTCCCGCAAGTCTTGAGGATGCATTTATTGCTTTAGGGGGAGTAACATGAAAGTGATTTCCTGGACTCGCTTAGTGGCGGTAATTAAAAAAGAGTTCAAACAAATGAGTCGCGACAGTGTGACTTTTGGTATGATGATTGGTATCCCACTCATTCAGCTTATTTTATTTGGGTTTGCTATAGACTTAAATCCAAGGAATTTACCAACAGCGGTTGTCATGCAGCAAGCGGATCCGATTACATTAGATATTTTAACACGTATGCAACAGTCTAAGTATTTTGTATTTACCCATCCCTATACCAATTTAGCCGATGCTAAAAAATTACTGAGAACCAATAAGGTGAAATTTGTGGTGTATTTTCCGCCTAATTTTTATCGAAGTGTTGTCAAAGGCCTCCAGCCAAAAGTGTTATTATTGGCTGATGGCAGCGATCCAATTGCCTCTGGGCGAGCGCTTATGGTGTTTGGGGAAATTTCTTATCAGGTAGGCAAAAACAGGTTGCCGAATCTTTGGCCTGTCAATAGCACTAATGATAACCGAATGTATCGTACAGTGACGCTTTCTGCTTTTAATCCAAGTATTAATACCGCCTTTCATATTGTTCCAGCCTTGATGGGGGTTGTACTTACCATGACCATGGTGATTATCACTGCATTAGCTATTACGCGTGAATTTGAGCGAGGGACCATGGAGATGCTACTCTCAACCCCCTTACAACCTTTGGAAGTGATGCTGGGTAAAATCATTCCCTACATTCTGGTTGGTTATGTTCAGGTCGGATTGATTTTAATTCTGGGTAAACTTTTATTTGCTATTACCATGAAAGGCTCACTCTTATTGTTATTGTTGATGTGTTTGCCGTTTATATCTGCAAACCTTGCGATGGGTTTAACCTTTTCCACCTTGGCAAAAAATCAATTGCAAGCAACACAAAGTGCCATGTTTTTCTTTTTACCCTCAATATTGTTATCAGGTTTTATGTTTCCTTTTCAGGGGATGCCCCTTTGGGCTCAGTATTTAGGTAATTGTCTACCTTTAACACATTTTTTAATTATTGTGCGTGGCATTATTATGCGCGGCAACGGATGGACCGATATTTATCCTGAGATGATTTATATTTTAATTTTTATGATCATTGTCATGACTATTGCTTTGCGTCGTTATCGACATACATTAGATTAAATAAGGAATACAGATGATTATTAGCGAAGAAAAAATTTATCAGCACGGTGCGGTTACATTAAAGGGTTGGATTTTTTATATGCCTTCACAGGAACCAAAGCCTGGGATTATTGTTGCCCATGATTGGACAGGATGCGCGGATTTAGCAAAAGAGCGTGCTCGGTTGTTGGCAGAACAAGGATATGTGGCGTTTGCAATTGACATGTATGGTGAGGGGCGAGTTGGGCAAACCAACGAGGAAAAACAAGCATTAATGCTTCCTATTGTTTCCGATCGTGCATTGCTTCGCGATAGGATGATAGTGGCTTTAGAGGTTTTAAAAAAGTCGCCTCAAGTCAAAGCTAACGTTATTGCGGCCATTGGTTTTTGTTTTGGTGGTTTATGTGTATTAGATTTGGCACGTAGTGGTGCGGATATCAAAGCAGTGGTCAGTTTTCATGGGCTTTTACATCAGGATGCTGATTTTCAGGCTCAGGAGATCAAAGCAAATGTCTTGGTGCTTCATGGGTATGAGGATCCCATGGTTTCCTCAGCAGATGTGGAACGATTTTGTGCAGAAATGACGGCCTTGAAAGCGAAATGGCAAATAAATATTTATGGTAATACGTCGCATGCATTTACCAACCCGTTGGCCCATGATCATCAGCTGGGTTTAGTCTATCAGCCCGATACCGCTCGAAAAGCATTTCAAGCCATGGATGCACTCTTTAGTGAAGTGCTATAGTGCTGTTAAGTCAACGAATTGAGATATTAGCCCCTCTTCTCGGTGAGATGATGAAATCTCGTCAATGGATGATTGTTGCTGCTGAGTCCTGCTCTGGAGGTCAATTAGCCAGTGCCATCACTAAAATATCAGGCAGCTCTGCGTGGTTTGACTCTAGTGTGGTCTCTTATTCCAATCGTGCAAAAATACATTTGTTAGGTGTTTCTCGAGCGGTTTTGCAATCTGAGGGTGCCGTAAGCGAAGCATGTGCTAAACAGATGATCAATGGAATTGCAAGAAAACCTAACTTTTTGGCGATAGCAACGACAGGATTTGCCGGCCCCTCGGGAGAGACGGTGGGTCTGGTGTATATCGCATGGCAGTTGCCTGGAGAAAAGCCGGATGGGCAGAAATTTTTATTCAAAGGTAGTCGCCAACAAATTATCCAACAAGTGGTTTATCATGCATTAAGATCTACAATACTTGCTAGTTTATATGAGCATGATTTGCAGAATTTAAGTTATTTTTTGGCGATTGATGTTGATGAGGATTTTAAACAATATTCCGAAAAGTATGCCCTTGATGCGGGGTTATCAATAGAACAAATCGAGCCACAATCTAATTTACATGTAACACTGGCTTATTTAGGTCCATTGACAGCCAATAAGCTTACGGAGTTAAGACAATCAGCGGGTATAATTACACGATATCGTACTTTTGAAATCGGATTTACAGAACTTGCGTATTGGTCAAGCTCCGATGCATTTATTTATTTAGCCACTGAACCTGTAATGACATTACAAGAGTTTTCGACCATTTTACCAGGCGTGTCTCAAGAGAAGTTCACGCCACATATGACCATTTGTAAAAAAGCGGGCATTGACAGAAAGACCGTAAAATTAGGTCCTTTTGAGGGAGCTTTTCAAGCAAAAAAGGTTGCTTTAATGGCATCTTTTCATGGGGTGTTTTATATTCAACAATATCAATGGTGTTTGCAATAAGGAGATAAAATGAGTGGAGCATATACTGAATTAACCAATAACCTGAGCACAGAATTGGCAAAGATGCGTAAAGAAATGCCCGAAGTCATGAATGGCTTTTCTCAATTGGCACAAGCCGCAACTAAAGAAGGTGTACTGGATAAGAAAACCAAAGAGCTCATTGCAATGGCGTTAGCGGTTGCTAATCGTTGTCCTGGTTGTATTGGATTTCATTCTAAGACTTTGGTGAAATTAGAAACTAGCCGAGAAGAATTGTTAGAAATGTTAGGCATGGCAATTTATATGGGTGGTGGTCCTTCTTTAATGTATGCAGCTGAAGCATTGTCTGCTTTTGAAGAATTTTCACAGAATTAGGATTTAAGGCATACCCGCTGCAGCAGTTCCGATGTGTAGCATTTTGGCAATAGTGGATGGGCCGCGGGTATGTATGGTAACTGAAGGCGCATTGGACTGAGAATTTATTCCGCTACAAGGATATTTTTGTTGCAAGGCCATAAGCCCCAATTGTGCGACCGTTAAATTATATTTTTGTTGTTCATTCATCTGCAGTTGTTCATAGCTAGATTGTATTAAGTCAGTCATGGCTTCAGCGTTGATTTGATTCGGATTTGATATGCAAAATAGCGGTTTACCAGCGCTTGTATTAATCTCATTGGCAGCTTTGAGACTTTCCCAGATACTTTCACCAGTGAGTAGAATCACATTGCGTGCAGAACGCGCCCAAGCTTGCGATTCAGGATCTGTCTTCATTTCCATTCGAGGAATATTGGCAGAAATTTCCATATAATGGCCGACAGTATCCGCTTGTAATGTGTGATTGATGAGACAAAGCAAAATGATGGAAAAAATCCGCATATTGGGCCCTTTGATTAAAAAATTTGATTGGGGTGTATCCAGCCAAAATAACAGCCAAATAGAATAAAAACTATCAATACAATCGTAAATATAATGCGCCATGTCAAAGCTTTTACTGTTCGTGAGGAGTCATTTTTATCTTTAACAAGAAAATATAGACTGGCACCTAAAGCAAAAATTACAGCAAACAGGATAAAAATAATAACTATTTTGGTTAACATTTGATATACTCTTTTGGTCAATGATCATTTTATTCATTATAAGTCATGAGTGTAACGAAATTTAAAAAAGAATTCATCCATCGCGTTTTATATTTATGTCTATTAGGTGGAATTTTTTTTCTGTTAATGTGTTTGGGTTTTTGGCAAATACATCGCGCGGAAGAAAAGAAAAATATTTTACAAGCTTTTGCTGCAGGGCAAGCAATGCCTGCACTCTATTGGAGTGAAAAACAATCAGAGCCTCCCCCTTTTGCACGTGTTAAGGTCAAAGGACGCGTGGTGCCGACTATTTTTTATTTGGATAATCAATTTTCCAAACATCGTGTCGGTTATCGCGTCATTGTCCCTTTAGTCGTTATTGGAGGGAAGGTGTTATTAGTAGATATGGGATGGTACCCCGCCAATCCTAATCGCAAGCAGTTGCCTGATATTAAACCTCAATCCCTGAGGATATTGCAGGGGACGGTATATTATCCAAAGTTGTCTAAGGTGGAATTGGGCTCCTTTGTTGATCAAAAGCAAGGGCATCGCATCGTGGTTGAAACCATGGATACGCAAAAAATTGCTGAAATCTTGCACCTAGAAACGTATCCGTGGGTTTTGCGGACTGAGGGAAGCGAATGGTCTGTGGTATCGGTGACGCCAGAACGTCATTATGCATATTCCAGTCAATGGTTTTTAATGGCAGTTGTGGTACTTATTATATTTTTTTGGCGAATATTTAATGAAAAAAAATAGAGTTAATTTATTTCTACTGATAGTTGTGTTCTCATTGCCGATGTTGTTCGCTTATCAATTGGCAAAGCATCCTGGGTGGATGCAAAAGTTAGATCCTACTAATTATGGTACCTGGGTAAAACAGTCGGTGAACTGGACTCAACAATCAAACCCAAAGAGGCCGTGGCAACTGGTATTATGGCAAAATCATTCCTGTGATCAGGCTTGTGTTGCGCAATTGGATTTATTGGCACGGATACGCCTGGCCATGGGGAGAAAAGTATATCTACTTAATATATGGTTATTCTTGCCAGAAAGAGATAAACTGACAAACGAGCAATTAGAAACATTACACCGCCAGGATATTCATGTTGCTTATGCCAATTTAAAATTGGAGTCCCAATGGAATCAGGCGTTTACCACCATGCCGATTGTTCTTGTTGCCCCAGAACATCATGCCCTAATGA
>JAKFUY010000199.1 GCA_021732495.1 Legionellales bacterium
ATGGTGCTTATTCTCTGGAAGCCAACTATTACTCCAATTGAAGCTATTGAAACGACTGTTATAACTAAATCGTAAATAGCTATTTTATTGGCCAAATGTTTTTTTTTGCGCATAAATGGTTTTTATGATACTCTCGTTTTTTTGATGTAAAAGTGAGCCTTATTTTATGAAAAATTCTAATGAACATAGAACACTAAAAAACAAGCCCCCAGTGCAAGGACCTAACACTATTTTTAGTTTTCTACAAAAAAGCAATGAGAACCCAGATGCTTTTTTTAAAGCACAAGCGCAGCATGCTCAAGCACCAGTTCAGCCATTATTTAAACTTTATTCAGTTGGACATCTTAGCTCTTTACTAGCTAGCATAAATTTTTTATTGAGTCGACCAATTCAGCCAGTTACCCCTGCACCCAAAAAATAATCTTAAAAAAATCTCCTCCATCAACCATATCTCTTCGAGTACCTATTCAAGAATATATGGTTGATTCACATCCTGCAATCTGCTATTCTCTCCATCTTGTTGTATAATTATTATACCTTTATGTTTTTTTAGTCAAAAGGGGTATGGGTTGTCTACACCAAGTTTGATTCAACTAAAAAACTTTGCCGATATGGGAATTGCGATATCGATATTTCAGTTAAGCTCTTCAACACATGCAGATCTTGGTGTAGAGCCTAATCAATGGGATATTGCTTCTAGACAACATACTGTCCCTGCTATAACAACAAATACGTCATCTTGGGATACACTGGACCAGTATTTGCCTATTTTAGCGGCAATGGGATTTAAACATTTGCGCTTGTCTGTTGAATGGAACTACATCGAGCCTCAACGGGGGATATTTAACTACCTGGCGTTATGCCATTATCAAAAAGTCATTGGCAATTGTCTACGCTATGGAATCGAGCCCATGTTAACTTTTTATCATTTTACACAACCCCTGTGGTTTATGAATTTAGGTGGTTTTGAGAGAGATGAAAATATTCCATACTTTACTGATTATTGTGAAAAGGTTTTTCGATTTTTAGGTCATGATGTCAAAATCTGGTGCTCAATTAATGAGCCCGCTGTAGAGTCTTTTATGGGCTACATTTTAGGACTATTTCCGCCACATCAACGCCTGCAATTTCATCGAGCAGCTACAGTATTGGCAAATCTTTTAAAAGCCCATGTACAGATATGTATGATGGTTGAAAAACTATCGGGTGGAGGGAATCATAAAATTGGTCTTGTCCATAATGTATTGCAGTTTGAAAGCCAGTCTTTGTTAATATCAAAATTGATTACTGAACCGTTGACTCATTTTACAAATGAGTTGGTCATGCATTTTTTAAAGGCAGGAGAGTTTAATTATAAAGGGGTGTATTATCAAGATCAGCGTTATAAAGGAAATTGTAGTTTTGTAAATATTTATGGGCGCGTTCAGATTGGATATACGGGAACCACCTGTCAAAAACATCAGCAAATGGGTGATATGCATATTGCTATCTATCCCCAAAGTTATAGTGAAGCACTCAATCAAGCGGCTTGTTTAAATTTACCGATATATATCACAGAAACAGGTATTGCTGACCAACAAGATATCATTCGGCCTGAATTTATTATTAAATTTCTACGAGTGGTCATTGATAAACTTGCTTGTGGCATGAGTATTGAACGGATCTATTTTTGGACTATGAAAGATAATTATGAATGGCATCGTGGAAATCAAATTCAATTTGGTCTGTTCAATGAAAACAATATTCCGCGATCGAGTGCATATTTGTTTGAATGGGTTATAAAAAAATTTAAAGAAGTCTTGTTACAATATCAAGATCCCAATCTCATTATCGAACAATGGAGAAATATTTTAGATCTCTCGGAGCAAAAAATTGAAGAAGGAAACGTGAGCTTTTTCGAAGAATTTTGCAAACAACAAAGATAAAAAAGTTTAAAAAAATGGCTATTATGTTAAAATCCTTTTTTTTTATTCAAGGATATCTATGATTACTATCAAAACTTCAAAAGGTGATATACGTTTAAAACTGGATTTCACCCACACTCCAATTACTGCTGAAAATTTTCTATCATATATTCGTAATGATTTTTTCAACGGGACTATATTTCATCGTGTCATTGATGGATTTATGATTCAGGGTGGCGGCTTTGATAAAGATATGCAACAAAAAAAGACCAATGATCCTATCAAAAATGAAGCAAAATCAGCACAAGTGAATAAGCGTGGAACTATTGCGATGGCCAGAACCAACGATCCGCATTCTGCCACTGGACAGTTTTTTATTAACCTAGTAGATAATACTTTTTTGAATTTTACTGAAGAAAACATGCAAGGCTATGGTTATTGTGTGTTTGGTGAAGTCGTTGAGGGGATGGAGGTTGTTGATGCCATCGCTAAAGAAAAAACAGGGACAAAGCACGGGCATCGTGATGTTCCTGTTGAAGACATAATCATCCACTCTGTGACAGAAGAGAACTAAGCAATAAAACAAGCGCCTATGACAAAAAGTAAGTAAAATAAAAAAAATAATGCCATACGCTTACTTGTTAAGGCGCTTTTTCTTAATAACAAAAACAAACTCACGATGGCTAATAGTGTAATGCTCGAACTTAAAATAGATGCATTATCAAGAATCCATGGTGTAAATAGCAATCCCAAAGCACTTGGTAAAGTGGTTTGAATCATCATCGAACCACTAAGATTGCCTAAAGCCAGTAAATGTTTGCCTTGCCTTACCCAAATGAACACATTGATAATTTCAGGTAATTCTGTAGCGATGGGGCTTAGAAATAAGGCAAAAGTTTGTCCTGGAATACCCCACTTGGGCGCCAAGTACTCTAATTGACTCACGAAGACATTCGAGCTTATTAGCATCACAAGTAAAGATATTCCTGTTTGTAACAAAATATAATGTTTGGCAGGGTGCTTATCATAAGGTCTAATGTTGAGCGGTTCTATAAAATCCAAATGCTCTGGATCATCAGAGCCTCGCATTTCTAATTTTAAATAATAAAAATATGCAAATATCAAGCCAAATCCAAATAGGTATTTAAATGGAAAAGAATATAATCCCAGGAGAAGTTGAGACATAAACAAAGGTATAAACCAGCGTTGATTATAAGATAGCCTAAGTATTGTGGTGTTTGTTAGCCATTTTGACTGAGGTTTTTTATTACATATTAGAAAACAAAAACCTATCATCGCATAACCTAATGTTGCCAGAACAAGTGGTCCTCCAATAGCTGCACCCACACCGATATTTTTATCTTCCAAGGTTTGTCCAAAAAATACCGCCATAAATGTAATAGCACTTTCTGGAAGTGCAGTACCAAGAGCTGCAAGTATGGTACCAGTGGCATTTTTTGAAACTTTGTAGTGACAGCCTACCCATTCAATCCCATTTACAAAATATTCACTTGAGTAGTAAATGAGAATGGTGGAAACAATCAATAAAATATAGGTGGTTAACATGGGGTAACAGTCCTATGACTTTTGAAATACAACAAACGCAAACCATTGATAATCACAATGAGACTTGCTCCCATATCTGCAAATACAGCCATCCATAAGGTGGTAATGCCAAGCATTGCCATTATAAAAAAGATGCATTTAATGATAATTGCAATTCCTATATTTTGCTTAAGAATGCGTGATGTTTTTCTACTTAATTGAATATAGAGGGGTAGCAACATTAGGTTATCATTCATCAATGTGATATCTGCGATTTCTAATGCAGTATCGGTTCCTCTTCCCATGGCAAAGCTGATGCTTGCTTTAGCGAGCGCAGGTGCATCATTGATTCCATCGCCCACCATTCCAACAAAAGTATATTCATTGATAAATTGGTCAATCGTGGTTAATTTATCATTGGGTTTCAAATTAGCCTTTACTTCGTCAATGTTAAGGCTTTTTGCAATAGCATGAGCGGTTAGAGCATTATCTCCACTTAAGATTGCTGTTTTAATATTTAAGCGATGAAGCGCATCGATGGCTTGTTTGCTGGTATCTCTTAATGGATCAGATACTGCATAAATAGCCAGTATTTGTGTGGTCGTACTCAATATCAGTGTCGATTTACTTTGTTTTTCTAGAGATACAAGCTGCTGTTCAATATTTGCATTTAATGTCCCAAGTTCAGAAATTAGCTGATGATTTCCCAGGAAATATTGGGTTTTGTCGACCAATCCTTTAATCCCATATCCTGGTATTGCTTCGAAGTTTAGAACCGTTAATAAATCTTTTTGATGCGATGCATGGTTAAAGGCCTGTGCAATCGGATGTTCGGAATAACTTTCAAGACTTGCTGCAATGAGGAGCAATTGTGCTTCATTTAGTTCTGAGCATAAAGATATGCTATCCGTTAAGCTTGGATAACCTTGAGTGAGTGTCCCTGTTTTATCTAAAGCAATTAATCGAAGAAGATGGCCATTTTCTAAAAAAGCACCACCTTTAATTAAAAGTCCGTGATGCGCTGCTGTTGCTAAACCACTTACCACGGTAATAGGCGTGGAAATGACAAGTGCACAGGGGCAAGCAATAATCAGTAATGTGAGTGCCTTATATATCCAAGCCTCGAAGGGAAGATTGAAAAACAGGGGAGGAATAATAGCGATCAAGATAGCCAATAAGACCATGATGGGTGTGTAATAGGTTGAAAATACATCAACAAATCGTTGTGTTGGCGCTCGAAGTGAATGTGCTTCTTCTATCGTACGCGTGATTTTAGCGAGCAATGAATCATTGGCAGCATGAGTGACATGAACTTCTAAAGCTCCTTTTTGATTAAGCGTGCCTGCGTACACCGTATCCCCAGATGCTTTCGCTATAGGGAATGATTCACCAGTAATAGGGGATTGATTGACAGTGCTCTGGCCTGTAATGATGAGGCCATCTAACGGGATTCTTTCGCCTGGCTTAATTAATATCATAGTGCCAGACGTTATCGTTTCAACGGATTTTTTTTGCCAGAATCCCTCTTCATTTTTAACATTTGCTTGAGGAGGGGTCATTTGAATGAGGCTTTTGATCGCATTTCTAGCTTTATTGATAGAGTAATGTTCTATTTTTTCAGCGATAGCAAAAAGCACGCTTACCATGGCAGCTTCAGGCCATTCACCAATTAACAATGCGCCAGTAATGGCAATTAACATCAAACTGCTGATCGTGATGGTTTTTTTTCCTAAAGAAAGAAGCCCTTTTTTAAAAGTGATAGGGCCAGATATCCCAATTGATAAGAGAGATAATAACAACACCGTTATGTTTTGTTGATGATAGGCACCAAGTTCGGCTATAAGCGCCAATAGGGCTGATATACCTAATAATAACCAAGCAAAGTCTTTTTGGGTTTTAGCTGGTTTATTCGAAAAATCAGAGGTTTTGATTGTAGCAGGCATTTGAATATCTTGAAATTTTTCAAGTAATCGTTGAATATCCATTTTTTTATGATGAATAGTGACTTCTTCTGAGATAAAGTTAAAGTCAAGCTGTTTTATTTCAGCGATGTCTGCAAGTTGTTCGCGAATGAGTTTTTCTTCGGTTGTGCAATCTAAACCATTGACTAAAAATGTAGTGATCATTAAATGAGGGGGCATATATAATCCAAATGGGGTTTCATTTTAATTATCAAACGCCTAAACCAGCGTTGTCAATCAATTAAAATAGTTGCCTTCTTGTTTATTTTGTATAAGATACCTTGTTGATGTAAATTTTTTGGATATGTGGTTCTGTTTTTTGCGAGGTTGTTTTGTTGCCCGACTTTAATGTTATTAATCAAGAAAGTATTTTCAGAAAAGCCTGGAATTTATCAAAAAAATATCTAATCGAATCAGATGAGCGCTACAGAGCCTGGTTATTACTCTTTGGCACGCTTATTTTAATATTAGGGATGGTGGGATTGCAGGTTATTTTTGCCTGGTCTATGAATGGGTTTTGGGCGGCACTTTCCTCCAAATCATGGGCATTGTTTGGTGAAAGCATTGGTGTTTTTTGTGGCGTATTATTTGTTCAAAACGTGGTGGGATTTGTTAAAGATTACTTTTTAGGTGTTCTTTATGCGAATTGGAAAGCATCACTATTAAAATATTTCAGCGATAAGAATTTCAAAGATGATAACTATATTCGAATGAAACGTGAAAATTTAAATAGTGAAATTCCAATTTTGAACGATGTCGATACATTTGTAAAAACCACCCTGTATAGGGGTTCATATTTTTTAAATACCGTGTTCAAGTTAATTTCGTTTGCAAGTACTTTGTGGATAGTAGGTGGCGGAATTTCATTTGTATTAGGTGGTGTTGGAATCTTCATACCTGGGTATTTGGTATGGATAGCGATTGCTTCTGCATTGAGCGGCACCTATATTAGTCATAAAATAGGCCAACCATTGTCTGAATCAAATAAGGATATTGCTGCTTCAGAAGCAAATTTTAACAAAGAAAGAAGTATTGTAGAACAACAAGCTGAAAATATTGCCTTGGAAAAAGGGGGGGGATTTCATTCCAAGTCTGAGACAGCCATCATTAACTCTAATGAAGAATACATTCTCGAATCAAATAGCATTAAAGTTCTACTCGAAAGATTTCAGTATTTATATTCTAGTTTCGCAGGTATTTTCCCTTATATTGCTGCAGCACCGCTGTATTTTGCGGGTCAAATTGAAATGGGGGAGTTGATGCAGATTGGGTATGCATTTGGAGAGGTATTTGATTCATTAAATTGGTTTAGTGATAATTATGTACCCGTGTTAACTTTTAGAGATGCTATCAATCGTTTAAGCTTGTTGGATTATCATTTAAACAATAATAGTTTATCCGAAAGCTCGAAAATCACTTTCATACAAAACCCACACGGTAATGAAAATATACATATTCAAAACCTAACTTTTCAATACCCCAATTCCACTAGTGCAATCTTCAAAGGTACTTACGTTACCTTCGAAAAAGGGGTTCATACTGTTATTAAGGGCACCTCTGGTTCAGGAAAAAGTACTTTATTTAAGGTTATTGCAAAAACCTATCAGAACGGGAGTGGAGAAGTATATATCCCTAACGAAAGTGACATGTGTTTTCTTGCACAAACGCCCGTTCTTTTTAAAAAACCATTAAAAGCAATGTTGGCCTATCCAGACACAGAAGACAAATATGAAAATGGTGATTATGAAAGAGTATTGGCCCAAGTACTTATGTCTGATTTTATCAAACACCTTTTCAAGGAACCCGATAATGGATGTTGGTTTGATAATGTTTCCCCTGGTCAAAAACAAAAAATTGCATTGGCTCGAGCATTATTGAAGAAACCTGCATGGCTGTTTCTTGATGAATCGACCAGTTCATTAGATGATGCTTCTGAGGAGTCTTTATACAGAATTATTCAGAGGGAACTACCTGAAACAACAATCGTGAGTATTGCCCATAAACCCTCTGTAGAGAAGTACCACAGAAAAACGCTTATTTATGATAATGGTTTTTTTAGACCTTCAAATGAGATGCCGATCTACGAACAACCTCTTCCATTAAACACGAGACTTCGAAGCGCGAGTGTATAATGAGACAAAGTCTCCTCAGCCCTGGATTCCGCACCTGCTTTTACGAATAAACGCCCCAGTAGCGGTCTCCTAAACAGCTTAAGATAACCTTTTGCCGATCATTTAAATTAAGTATCACCTTCATATTTGGGCCAATACTGAGTTCATGAACGCCTGCAAAGCATG
>JAKFUY010000154.1 GCA_021732495.1 Legionellales bacterium
ACCATGTCCGGTTATAGTCAGATTAATTCAAGATGAATATGTCGTTTTAAAAAGCATCAACTCCAATGACGTGTGTTTAATTTACCCCGTCATAGGCACTGTAAAAATGACTTGGTTGGAATTTGAATGTATATATTCCGGAGAGCAAATATCGATAGTAAAAGCCTCGATGATGTTGCACAAAGGGCGATTAAGCCAGCAAATGATAACGGATGTCTTCAAGAAGCTGGCAGCCTTAGGCTGGTTGGGCTGGGGTATTTTATCAATCTTAGTCGCTTATGAAATATTTTCTTTAATTGAACCGGTGCTTTTGAATGTTGTCATTGAGCATCTGGATCTGTTTGGTTCTCAATGGGAATTACTTGGGATGCTGTTTGGGATAGGCGGTCTTATTGTATTTGGATTAGGTATAGGACTGTTTCGACAAAAGATTTGGATTAGTATATTTGGAAGGTTGTCTGCACATTTGTCTGATGAATTGATGCGTGGTTTTTTGGCATTATCGTTAAAGCAGAGCACTACTTTAACAGTCAATGAATATCATTCGCGGCTGTATGCCACAGAGCAAGTCTGTTATCGATATTTGCAGCAAATATTTTTTGGTGCGATGGACATATTATTTCTAGTGATACATTTTTGTATGATGTGTTTTTACCATTGGGGCCTTGCTATCATCGATCTGGGGTTTTTAGTTTGTATGGGGGCCATGAATTATTGCTTATCTAAACACTATTATCATGTTTCCATAAACGTTCTTGAAAAGCAGACCAAATCATCTGGATTATTATTAGAATGTTTGAAATATCTATCCGTCATTAAATTGTATCAAATTGAAAATATCATTTTTTTACGTTGGCAGCAGTCCAAGCAATCTTATTGGGATGAGTTTATAAAAAACGATGGTTTTCAGTCGATATTGGAGTGGGGATTATTGGTGCTCAAGAAAATAAATTGGCTTTTGACCCTTGGGTTGGCCATTTTTTGGGTAATAACACTAAAATTTTCCTTAGGAGCATTGATTGCCTATTTAAGCTTAAAAACATTGGTATTTTCAAGATTTGAGTCGGGGCTTAAGCGAATGATGCAATGGCAGTATTTAAAAGCACCACTGGATAGGATTTCAGCAATCTTTGTCCAACAAGAGCCCTTAAAGCCCGCCAGTCATCTTAAAAATCCTATACATCATATTGATGTGATTGGCGTTCACATTAACGATCAAACACTAGTTAACTTTGGATTTTCCCGACATCGAAAGTATATGTTGATCGGATCGTCTGGTTGTGGAAAAAGTACTTTACTGAAGATGATAATGGGGGTGTTTCCTCTCCAAGCTGGGGGCGTATTTTATCAGGGAAAATCGTGTGCCTTGGATAACGGGAAGTCTATCCAACAAGATTGTGTCATGGTATCCCAAGATGAGGGATTGTTTGCAGCAACGCTATTGGAAAATATTTGTTTGTTTGCCAATGATATTGATAGAATTTTATTAAATGAAGTATCTCAGGTGGTCGACCTTGCGCAATGCGGATTGTCTTTGTCAACGATGGTAGGTGCAGGCGGGCATCAGCTATCAGCAGGAGAGCAGCAGAGGGTTTTGATAGCAAGAGCTTTGTATCGTAAACCTACATTTTTGATCCTAGATGAAGCCACTTGTCATCTGGATGAAGAAGCTGAGAAAAAAATAATGACCAACCTATTGGCATCGTCGATATCGATGATAGTTGTTAATCATCGGCGCAATTATGATAAGCACTTCGATGAAGTTCTAGAATGGACACAATTGACTTCAAGTTGATCGCAATAATTGAAAGAGCTGTTGTTGTAGATTGGCATCAGTTTTTAAGCTGCCCAATAATTTTTGTGTAGCAAATGAGGCATGTTGTTTTTGCACACCTCGCATCATCATGCATAAGTGTTGGGCTTCAATAATGACAGCCAAGCCTTTAGGGTTCAAATACTGTTGAATAATACTGGCGATTTGCTCACAAAGATTTTCTTGGATTTGCAGTCGATGGGCGAAGATATCAACAATTTCAGCAAATTTAGATAATCCTAATAGATGCCCATTGGGAAGGTAGGCAATATGACATTTGCCAAAAAAAGGCAAGAGATGATGTTCGCATAAGGAGTAGAACTCAATATTTTTAATCAGCATCAAATCTTCTTGACTACTTGGTAACAAACTCGATGCAAATACTTCTTTAATATTTGCTTGATACCCTTCCGTTAAAAATTTTAAAGCCCCCGCTGCTCTAGACGGTGTTTCTTGTAATTCAGGTCGGAGTGGAGCCGGCTCAATTTGTTTGAGTATTTCTGCAAAGTGTTTTTCCATGGCTAGTTATCCTGGTGGCCATTGCATCGGCCGTCCTGCCAGAAGATGCAAGTGAATGTGAGACACGGTTTGTCCACCGTTTTCGCCGGTATTAATGACCAAACGATACCCTTTATTTACATGCCCTAGCTTCTCAGCAATATCTGTTGCGGTACATAAAAGTCGTCCTAGCATCATTGTATCTTCAGATGTGGCTTCATTTAAAGAAGTCATATGTTTTTTTGGTATAATGAGGACATGATCTGGGCTTTGGGGAGTAATATCTCTAAAAGCCAATAAATCTTCACTCTCAAAAATGATTTGGGCGGGAATGATTTTATTGATAATTTTGCAAAATAGGCAGTCCATAGATTTTTATAAGTATAAGTTGTTTTCAATTTGTCATTATAGTCAAAAAACAAAGAAGGACACAATTGACTTTGGCGGAAATAATTTGAATCATCACGGGGTCAATGTTAACATGATTGATTTGATAAATTTGAGAGGTTGAAATGGGTTTGAAGGATATTCCTAGTGGAAAGAATGTTCCTTACGAGGTAAATGTCATCATTGAAATTCCAATGAATGGTCCGCCAGTAAAATACGAAGTGGATAAAAAGTCCGGTGCTCTGTTTGTAGATAGATTTATGTCTACTGCGATGTTTTACCCAACAAACTATGGTTATATTCCCCAAACCTTATCTTTGGATGGCGACCCGGTCGATGCTTTGGTTGTTACACCATTTCCTCTAATTACAGGAACGGTCATCAGCTGCCGACCCGTCGGTGTTTTAAAAATGACTGATGAATCGGGTGAAGATGCTAAGTTAATTGCTGTTCCCACAGATAAATTATCTCAATATTACCGCGAAGTTAAAACCTACAGAGATTTGCCACAACCCTTGCTTTTGTCTATCGAACACTTTTTTGCACATTACAAAGACTTAGAAGACGGGAAATGGGTTCGTATTGAAGGATGGGCAGATATCGATATAGCGCATCAAGAAATTATTGATAGTCAAAAAAGGTTCTTAACAGACGATAAGCAATAAGATTTATGCCGCGTAATACAAAAACAAACTGAGGGCGCAATGCCCTCTGTTTATCCAGACGATACCGTTTGAAAGGTATAACACCTAAAAATAAATTTCTGTTGTCCCTCCAACGCACCACTTCCAATTCTCGTTTTAAAAAGGTGTGTATAAAATCAGTTTGATTATTGAGACAGCCTAGTCTAAAGTAAAATGGTTACGGACAATTTAATCAAAAAGGAATTGACAATGAAAAACCATTTTATCCATAAAACCTGTTCAGTGCTGATTTTCTTAGGCATGAGCTTTAATATTCAAGCCGGAAGTTCTGACGAAGTGGCTAAACATAGACAAAAGATGGATGCGGCATTAGAGGATATCAAATTAACCTGGGCCAGCTGCAGAACTCAGAATGATAAACTTCGCCTTTCGGATGATAAGTCATGCTCGAAAATTGCAAAGTTGCGTATGAAATGTAGAGATAGAGTTGATGCAGACCTTATAACTATTGCAATGGCTCGTCAGGATGTCCGTGCCGCTCACCGAGGAATACATAAAGAAAAATGTGGACATGAGGATATCGATTAGTTTTTTTATTGTTTTTTTGCTTGAAAATATAAAAATGGGCTTATCCAGAAAACCTAATAAAGAGGTGTGTATAAAATCAGTTTGATTATTGAGACAGTCTAGTCTAGAGTAAAATTGTTAGGAACCATTTAATCAAAAAGGAATAGACAATGAAAAACCATTATATCCATAAAATATGTTCAGTGGCGATTTTTTTAGGCATGAGCTTTAATATTCAAGCAGGAATCCCTAATGAAGTGGTCAAACAAAGACAACTGATGGATTCGGCATTAGAGGATATAAAAGCAACCATGGCCAGCTGTAGACCTCAGCTAGATAAGCTATACTTTTCGGATGGCAAGTTATGCTCGGAAGGTGTAAAGTTGCGTAAGAAATGTTTCGGCCGAATTGATGCTGACCTTGCAGCTATTAAAGTGGCTCGAAGTAAAGTCAATGCTGTGTATCGAAAAATTGATAAGGTAAAATGCGCGCACACAAATATCGAATAGATTGGTTTTATTATCGTTCTATTCAAAAACATATCTAGGGGGCTTACCAGACCAACGGCCCTCTAACAGTCTCTCAAATTAGCTTGTACGTTGTGATTGCTTTAGCAGTGGATTCATACTAAACTCAAAATCTTTGAATTTAAGGATAAATGATATGGCATGGATAGAAGCTGGCTTATTGGATAATTTAATTGCAGTCCAAAGAAAAGTTATTGCACTTGACAGTCATAAAATATTGCTCATATGGCATGAGAATCAAGTTCATGCGGTTCAATCCCAATGTCCACATCTTAAATTGCCTTTAATGAAATCTCAAATTACTGAAAGCAATGAAATTGTGTGCCCATTTCATAAAAGTGCTTTTAATTTAGAAGATGGTCATGTGAAGTGTTGGTCCCCATGGCCAAAATTGATAGGGGGTTTGCTAGGAAAAATATCTAAACCCAAAAGCCTTACCGTTTATCCAGTGCGTATAGAAGAGGACAAAATATTTGTAAATGTATAAAATGCCATGCATGGTCTTGACAAGCTCTCCATGCATGATAAACTGGTTTCCCAGGCCAGCCTGGCTTTTTTTTTAGGCACGTAGCTCAGTGGTAGAGCACCACCTTGACATGGTGGTGGTCGGTGGTTCGATCCCACTCGTGCCTACCATTTTCAAAACTTTCTGGTTGGAAAGATAAGCTCAATGTTCAATAGCCCAAGGAAATGTTAAATGTTAAATCTGAGATTGCCTGATGGCCAGATTAAAACGATTCCTCAGTCTTTGACTGTTCTTGATTTTGCTAAAACAATTAGCCCTAGTTTGGCTAAAAAAGCAGTTGCAGGGCGAGTCAATGGGCAATTGGTCGATCTTTCTTTTCTTCTGGCAGAAGATGCCCAAGTAGAAATCATTACTGAATCTGATCCCCAAGCTTTGGATGTCATCCGCCATTCTGCGGCGCATTTAATGGCGCAAGCAGTGAAAGAATTATTTCCAAGCGTACAAATGACTATCGGTCCGGTAATAGAAGACGGCTTTTTTTATGATTTTGCATTCGAGCGTTCATTTACACCAGATGATTTAAAAGCCATCGAAAAGAAAATGCAACAATTGGCCTCAGAGAATATCCCGATTGTGCGTCATGCAATGTCTCGAAATGATGCGGTTAAACTTTTTCAAGATCAAAACGAACATTATAAAGTTGAGATTTTAAATGAAATTCCTGAGCAGGAAGTCATTTCTTTGTATCAACAAGGCCAATTTATTGATTTATGTCGAGGTCCTCACGTCGCGTCTACCGGTAAAATTAAAGCATTTAAACTGATGAAGTTGGCCGGTGCTTATTGGCGCGGAGATGTAAGCAAGCCGATGTTGCAGCGCATTTATGGTACAGCATGGTTTGACCAGGTGAGTTTAAAAGATTACTTGCATCGCTTAGAAGAAGCTGAAAAACGTGATCACCGCCGAATTGGCAAAGCTTTAAATTTATTTCATTTTCAAGACATAGCGCCAGGCATGGTTTTTTGGCACCCTAAAGGCTGGGCTATCTATCAAGTTCTTGAGCAGTATATGCGTCAGCAATTGAAAGACTTTGGTTACCAGGAAATTCGCACCCCTCAGGTGGTCGATCGTGTTCTTTGGGAACAGTCAGGTCACTGGCAAAATTTTCGTGATGAAATGTTTGTCACTGAAACCGAAAATCGCCATTATGCAATTAAACCTATGAATTGTCCCTGTCATGTTCAGGTGTTTAAGCAGGGTTTAAAAAGCTATCGTGATCTACCATTGCGATACTCCGAATTTGGAAATTGTCATCGTTGCGAGCCATCAGGCGCATTACATGGCTTAATGCGCGTACGTAATATGGTGCAAGATGATGCGCATATTTTCTGTACTGAGAAACAAATACAATCCGAAGTGAGTAGTATGCTTCGTTTGTTAAAGAGTGTTTACAAGGATTTTGGTTTTGAGAAAATAATTTATCGTCTGGCTTTGCGACCAGAAAAACGTGTCGGTGATGATGAAACTTGGGATAAGGCAGAAGATAGCCTTGCTCAAGCGATGCGTGAACATGGTATGGAGTGGATCAATGCACCTGGTGAAGGAGCTTTCTATGGACCGAAAATTGAGTTCACTCTAACAGATTGCTTGGGTCGAAAATGGCAATGCGGTACCATTCAAGTTGATTTCTCCATGCCGGAACGTTTAGGCGCGGAATATGTGACTGAAGATGGAACGCGTAAAACACCTGTGATGTTGCACCGAGCAATACTGGGTTCTTTTGAAAGATTTATGGGTATATTAATTGAAAATTATGCTGGAAAGTTTCCCCTTTGGTTGGCTCCGGTTCAAGTCACGGTACTTCCAATAAGTGATAAACACCACGATTATGTCCAAAATGTTTTCAAACAATTGCAAAATTTGGAATTTAGAGTACAATTTGACTTGAGAAATGAAAAGATTGGTTTTAAAATTCGTGAGCATACTTTGCAAAAAATTCCATATTTGATTATTGTTGGTGATCAAGAGTGTCAACAGCAGAAAATCACAGTACGTGCATTAGATGGAACGGACCTGGGTTTAATGGAGACGGCAAGTTTTGTTGATCTTTTGCAAACTAAAATTAATGATAAAAGCTAAATAGGAGGACATAGATATTTGCGCATCTATGAAGCGTGACAGTGATAGAGCACGTATAAATCATCAGATTTCTGTTCCGGAAGTTCGGTTAATAGACGCTGAAGGACAACAAGTTGGGATTATATCAACCCGAGAAGCAATGCGGGCGGCAGAAGAATCTGGTTTAGATTTGGTGGAGATTTCTCCTACTGCTAAACCGCCTGTATGTCGTATTATGGACTATGGTAAATATCAGTTTGAGGTTAGTAAAAAACAAGCTGAGGCCAAAAAGAAACAGAAACAAATTCAAGTGAAGGAGTTGAAGTTTCGTCCTACGACAGAAGAAGGAGATTATCAGGTCAAACTACGCAACCTGATCCGTTTCCTTGAGCATGGTGATAAAGTAAAAGTTACCTTACGGTTTCGTGGACGAGAAGTTGCGCATCAAGAGTTGGGAATGAAGATTCTTGATAGCATACAAATTGACACGGCCGAGTTTGGAATTGTTGAACAACAAGCCAAACGTGAGGGTCGACAATTAATGATGGTTTTATCGCCTAAGAAAAAATAATCGATTGCATATTTCAATGCGGAGTAGTTTATATGCCAAAAATGAAGAGTAATCGGGGCGCTGCAAAGCGGTTTCGAAAAACAGGTAGTGGTGCCATTAAACGCAAAGGCG
>JAKFUY010000196.1 GCA_021732495.1 Legionellales bacterium
GGATCCTGCACTACTTCATATACTAAGAACTGCAAATCATCGTACGATGGCCGACGTAGCAAGTACGATGGGGGTATCGTATCAAAGTTATCAACGTATAGAATATGGTAAAAATTTAACAATGAAAAGTTTAAAAAGAGCCGCTTTTGAATTGGGATCCATTGTAGAAATCAGGTTACGTAAAATTAGCGCGGCCTAATTTTAATTTTTAATCATTCATCGAGAATTTGACCTACTATTTTTGGATGAATCCTATGTGCAATCCCATGAAAATTGGGGTATGATCATCCCTTTTTAATCTTAAGGGATAATCATGATAATTGGTCACGATTCACTCAAAACATTAAGCACCATCGAAGTTCAAGGTCAAACTTTCCATATTTATAGCCTCGAAAAGGCCCAAAGCCACTACCCAGAACTTAAAAAACTTCCCTTTTCATTAAAAATTGTTTTAGAAAATTTATTGCGATTTGAAGATGGAACCACTGTCAAAATTGCTGATATTGAAGCCCTGCAACAATGGGTTAAAAATAAAACCTCCAATCATGAAATTGCTTATCGACCAGCGCGTGTATTAATGCAAGACTTCACTGGTGTGCCTGCAGTGGTTGATTTGGCGGCAATGCGAGATGCAATGCTTGAAAAAAATGGTGATGCACATCAAATTGCACCTTTAAATAGCGTGGATTTGGTGATAGACCATTCGGTGATGGTCGATGTGTTTGGCTCTAAAAATGCGCTGTCTGTAAATGCTGAACTTGAAATGGAACGCAACCAAGAGCGTTATGAATTTTTACGCTGGGGACAAAAAGCTTTTAATAATTTTAGAGTAGTTCCTCCCGGCACCGGCATTTGCCATCAAGTAAATCTTGAGTATTTGGCTAAAACCATATGGACGGCACAATACAAGGATAAAACCTTTGCTTTCCCTGACACCTTAGTTGGAACCGACTCTCACACCACGATGATCAATGGCCTTGGTGTATTGGGCTGGGGTGTAGGCGGTATTGAAGCGGAAGCTGCAATGCTTGGACAACCGATTTCAATGTTAATTCCTGAAGTGATTGGAGTTGAGTTAACCGGTCAATTGCCAGAAGGTACCACGGCTACAGATCTGGTTTTAGGTATCACTCAAATACTCAGAAAATATGGAGTGGTGGGTAAGTTTGTCGAATTTTATGGCCCCGGCATGAAACATCTGGCACTTGCTGATCGCGCCACAATTGCCAACATGGCACCAGAATATGGTGCAACCTGTGGCATCTTTATGATTGATGACGAAACCATCAAATACTTGCGTTTAACCGGTCGTGATACACAAACCATTGAATTGGTTGAAGCCTATGCCAAAACCCAAGGTCTATGGTTTGATGAACATGCTCCAAAACCCGTATTTACCCATGAAATTCAATTTGATTTAAGTTCGGTAAAACCCTGTGTTGCAGGACCCAAAAGACCTCAAGATAAGGTAGAATTGCCACAACTATCGCAAGCAATGGCTGAAGTCATGCCAAAAGGTGAGCTCCAAACCTATGCGGTAGACCATCAGGACTTTGCTTTACACCATGGCGATGTGGTCATTGCGGCCATTACCAGTTGCACCAACACCTCCAATCCGAGTGTTCTCATGGCGGCTGGTTTGTTAGCAAAAAAAGCCTGTGAGAAAGGCTTGAAAACCAAACCCTGGGTCAAAACTTCTTTAGCTCCTGGCTCCAAGGTTGTAACCGATTATCTCAATAAAGCCGGCTTACAAAAGCATCTCGATCAACTCGGATTTGAACTGGTCGGCTATGGCTGCACCACATGCATTGGAAATTCAGGACCACTACCCACTGACATTGGACAGTGTATTACTGAAAATGATTTGACAGTCAGCGCTGTCTTATCAGGTAACCGTAACTTTGAAGGCCGCGTCCATCCCATGGTTAAAGCCAATTGGCTGGCATCACCACCGTTGGTAGTTGCATTTGCCTTGTTTGGTCACACACGTGGAGATATCAGTGTTGAACCTATTGGTTTCGACCACAACAACAAACCAGTTTACTTAAGAGATATCTGGCCTACGCAACAAGAGATTGCCAATGCTGTGAATATGGTTAACGCTGAAATGTTTAAGTCTCGTTATGCAAAAGTGTTCGACGGTGATGCGGCCTGGAAAGCTTTGAAAATCAATGAGGGACTAACCTTCAATTGGAACGATAAATCCACATACATTCAAAAACCGCCATTTTTCAATCAGTTAAGTGAGAAACCCGCACCGATTTTAGCCATTGAAAAAGCCAGTATCCTTGCGGTATTTGGAGACTCTATCACCACTGATCATATTTCCCCTGCAGGCGCTATTAAATTGAACTCCCCGGCAGGTCATTACCTACAGGCTATGGGCGTAAAAGAAAAAGACTTTAACTCCTATGGTTCAAGACGTGGCAATCATGAAGTTATGATGCGTGGTACATTTGCCAATATTCGTATTCGCAATGAAATGATTCCAGGGATTGAAGGTGGCATGACCCGATATGTTCCAACCCAAGAAGTGATGCCTATCTATGATGCGGCAATGTTATATGAAACAAAAAAGACACCATTGGTGGTTTTTGCAGGTAAGGAATACGGCACTGGATCATCTCGTGATTGGGCTGCAAAAGGCACAAAATTACTGGGAGTCAAAGCGGTGATTGCAGAAAGTTTTGAGCGTATTCATCGTTCAAATCTCATCGGAATGGGTATTCTACCATTGCAATTTACCGGTTCCGATACGCGTCAAAGCCTTAAGATTACCGGTGATGAGCAAGTAGAAATTCATGTGAATGATTCATTGCAACCGCAATCAATCGTCAACACCACCATGTACCGTAGCAATGGAGAGACGCTATCCATTCAACTTCAAAACCGTATCGATACTGCAAATGAACTCAACTACTATCGACATGGTGGTATTTTGCAATATGTCCTCAGACAAATGAAGTAGGTTTAAAGTGCACAAAAACCGAAAAACCTTAAGTCTATTCACGTTGGTCATGATCAACGTGATAGCTGTAGATAGCCTAAGAACCGTGCCAATTACTGCAAAACTTGGCTTTCCATTGGTGAGCTATTATATCGTTGCGGCATTGGCATTTTTTTTCCCTGTTGCCTTGGTTGCCGCTGAACTTGCGACCACATACCCCAGAAATGGTGGTATCTACATTTGGATAAAAGAAGCCTTTGGTCAACGTTGTGGTTTTGCTGCGATATGGTTACAGTGGGTTTATAATCTCATCTGGTTTCCAACGATTTTATTATTTATTGCCTCGACATGTGCATTCCTTATTGATCCGGAGCTGGTCGATAATAAACAATTTATTTTTTTAACGGTTGTCAGTTTATTTTGGTTTTTTACAGGCCTTAATTGTTTTGGCCTTCGTGTGGCAAGCATTATCAGCACCATTGGTGCTATTTTAGGAACTTTACTTCCGATGCTCGGCATTATTGGTATGGCCGGCTATTGGCTTGTTTCAGGACATGTTCCTGTCAATGATTTTCACCAGTCTATTATTCCCGATTTACACACCTTGCACCCGCTGGCAATGTTTATAGTTGTGATTTTTGGATTGGTAGGCATTGAAATGTCAGCCATCCACGCTGAAGATGTCGATAATCCTAAAAAAAACTACCCCAAAGCCATCGCGTACTCAGCTATTTTAATTATTTTAAGTTTGGTGTTATCGGCATTGGCGATACTTGTTGTAGTCCCTGTCTCGCATTTAAGTTTGGTGACAGGCCTCATTCATGCGTATGGGCTTTTTTTTGAAGCTTATCATTTGTCTTGGATGACCCCCATTGTCGCAGGGTTAATTGTTATTGGTGGCTTAAGTGGCGTCTCGGCTTGGATGATAGGACCTATCAAAGGTCTTAGCATTGCAGCGCACGCATCTGACATACCCAAAGGCATCTATGTGCTCAATCGCTTCAAGGCCCCCTACAAAATGCTGATGTTGCAAGCCCTGATATTTACGCTCATTAGTCTTTGTTTTGTCTATATTCCGTCTGTCAATACAGCCTATTGGTGGTTAAGTGATGCCTGCTCACAGTTGGCCTTAGTTGTTTATATCATGATGTTTTCCGCTTTTATTAAGTTGCGTTATAGCCAACCCGAACGTGAAAGAGTCTATAAGGTGCCTGGGGGGGGAATTGGCATGTGGCTTATCGCTGGCACAGGCATCCTATGCTGTGGATTTGCATTTTTAGTAGGCTTTATCACCCCAAGTCAAATACCAGGTGCTGATAAACAATTGTCTTTATCGCTGATGATAGGACTGATGGCCCTACTTATTATCATTCCATTTTTCTTAGGAAAAAAGTATTCAAAATCCTAGATAAAACTATCGGATATCATACGCTTCTGATAAAATCCTCTGCGCATACATGGAGGATATATGCCCAACTTTTATCTGTCAGGGATTTGCGACGATCATCATGTCTTAGATGCCATGGATGAACTTTTACGCTTTTGCTTGCAACAAAAAATTACTGATTTGCATTTTGAACCGCAGTCCACTGAAATGGTATTAAGAATACGCCAAGACCAACAATTAACGCCTTATCAGAAAATTCCCGGCCCTATCCTTAAAAAAATAATGCAACGCTTTAAGGTGCTCGCTCATTTAGATATCACCGAACAACGACTACCTCAAGATGGTCAAGTTCAATGGGAAGATAGTCAAAATCTGCAAGCGATTCCTTGTCGCTTAAGCACCTGCCCTACACTTTATGGAGAGAAACTCGTTGTCCGTTTGCTATCATTTCATCGCCTAGAACTAAACTGGGAGTCCATTGGCCTAAACGCCTATCAACGACAATGTATTGAATGGCATACTCAAAAAACGGATGGTCTTATTCTCATCAATGGCGCAACAGGAAGCGGTAAAACGACAACACTATACACGCTTTTGAAACATTTAAATGATGGTCGACGCAATATTGTAAGCATTGAAGATCCCATTGAAATCCCTTTTTTAGGATTCACCCAAGTTCAAGTGATCCCAGCCATTGGATTTGGCTTAAGCCAAACAATGAGAACGGTATTAAGACAAGATCCGGATATCATCATGATAGGTGAAATTCGGGATAGTGAAACCGCTCAGTTGGCACTACATGCGGCACAAACAGGCCACCTATTGCTCAGCAGCATTCATGCAAACTCACCCTTAGCCTGTATTCAAAGACTGCATCATTTAGGGGTTCATCACCACGATTTAGTCGAGCATCTTCAACTAATCATCTCTCAAAAGATGATCACCAAAGATTTACACACCAGTGTCACCTTTGAAATTCTAGAAATCACTGAAGAGATTCAGCAGCAGATTTTGCAATGCAGTCATCCGATGCAATTGTGGGGTAAATTATGAAAAGTAATTACTGGCTATGTATAGGAAAAAACAAGGACTTAAGATGGCAAGTGAAAGTCATATACGCCAAAAACCCAGAAAATTTAGTCCAACATCTCGAAAAAAATGCATTTTGGGTCCATCTCATTTATCCCTTTTTTCCACCATTATTTTACTCGAAACGAAAAAGGAAAAAACAGTTGCACATGTTTTTTGAACAATTATTTATTCTTCATCAGATTCATCTACCCCTGACAAAAAGTTTACAAATGCTGCTTACAGGCCCGATTGCCTCACTCCCTAAGTTTGTCCTTAAACCGATTGTTTCCGATCTACTGCATGGGCTGCCATTTCAGCAAGCCCTCAAACATCATCCGTTTTTTTTTGACCCTTTAAGCATTACACTTATTGAAATGAGCCTCAAAAGCGGTCATTTTTTTCATGGTTTACAAGTGTTTAACCAACATTATCAATACCTCGATAATATGCGTCAAAAAATTTATCAACAAATTTTTTATCCAGCCCTTCTATTGGTGCTGACGATGCTATTTTTGATCTTTTTTATTCAAAATATCATCCCCAAATACCAAAGTTTATTTGCACAATTTCAAACCCCCTTCCCCTGTCAACTGGAAACGCTATTTCAACCTCTACATATACTCGGATTTGCAGGTTTTTTAGTCCTATTATTTCAATTCAGAAATCACTTACCCTGGATAAAAACCCTAAAAAATAATTTCGACTGGCTCACCTGGGCACATCTGGTTCGTATCGGACTTGAATCTGGTCTGTCCCTCTATCAAAGCCTCGAGCTCACTCAAGGACAGACGCTCTCTAGCGATTTACAAAAATGGAATCAGCGACTGATTTATCAATTAAGACTGGGTCACCCATTATCCACCACTTTGGCAGAACATAAGAACATCTCCCCATTGATGCGTCAATATTTACATTTATTGGAATATCAAGGTGAAAGCGCACTACTATTAAAACAATGCTGCCAATATCTACAAATGGAGCTCAACAAAAAAATTTTAATCATTGAAAAATATCTTCAGCCTCTGTTATTAGGTATGATAAGCATCTTCATGGCTTGGATATTGTTGATACTCTATCAACCTATCTTAGAACTTGGTAAAATGATCTAAAAATTGTCCTATTGCTATGGTTTTTATGAGAAAAAAAATTTATGCTAGTTAAATTATTGACGTGGAGCTTATGCATTGAAAATTAACGTCCAGTTTCAAATTCCGTATTTTCAATTTTTAGATGAACATGGCGTTTTAGCGGATAACATCCCTGTTCAAATATCAAAAGAGACTGTTCGAGAATATTTCAGAATCATAAGTTTAACACACGCTTTTGATAAAAAAGCCATTGCTCTCCAAAGAACAGGTCGTATGGGCACCTATGCACCAGTGGAAGGTCAAGAAGCTATTGGAACTGCATTAGGGCTTGTAATGCAACCTGCCGATATTTTTATTCCTTACTATCGCGACTATGCCTGTCTGTTCCAAAGAGGTGCAAAATTAGCTGATATTTTAAGTTATTGGGGTGGGGATGAACGCGGCAGTTTATATAGCTCCAATAGCCATGATTTCCCTCTATGTGTACCGATTGCCTCACAATGCCAACATGCGGTAGGCGTAGGTTTGGCTCTCCAATACAAAAACTCGAAACAAGTCGCGGTGGTCACCATTGGCGACGGCGGAACTTCTGAAGGTGACTTCTATGAAGCAATTAATGCGGCCGGTGTTTGGAACTTACCTGTGGTATTTGTCATCATCAATAATCAATGGGCAATTTCAGTGCCACGTCAAGCACAAACCCGGTGCGAAACCTTGGCACAAAAAGCCATAGCAGCTGGCATCGAAGGGATTCAAGTCGATGGCAATGATATCTTTGCTTTGCATCACACACTCACTCAGGCTATAGAAAACGCCCGAGGCCCCGATGGAAGACCTTGTGTCATTGAGGCATTAAGCTATCGATTAAGTGATCATACCACTGCCGATGACGCGACCCGTTACCAACCACAAGACGAGGTGCAACAAGCCAGAGCTTTAGCACCCATCAAACGTCTACAAAAATATATGTTAGATCAAAATATTATGTCGCAAGCCGACATTGCACAATGCCAAGATGCGTGTCGTGAAGAAGTTGATGCGGCAGCCCTTGAATATTTGGCAAGATCGGCCCCACCATTGAATAGCATGTTTGACAACCATTATGCCAGCCTTCCCGAATACTTGATCGAACAACGCGCAACAGCATTAGAGGAGTTAGATCATGCCCATGATTAATCTCATAGAAGG
>JAKFUY010000174.1 GCA_021732495.1 Legionellales bacterium
AAAATTTAGGCGTGATTAGACATGTTGCTATCAATATTTTGCGTCAAGATAAAGTTACAAAAGGAAGTGTAAAAACACGACGCTATAAGTGCGCATTAGATCCTGACTATGCAAACAAAATTCTTGATGGATTATTTTAGATCACACATGTTTTGGCCCTGTTAGTTTCATCCCAAGCTATCATTATTTAATTGTTCGTGTAGTCTTTTGTCTCTATGCCGCTACTGGTAACTCAAATAAGCCGGGACCGTACTTGATTGTTCATCGGCTTTCTTTAAAGGGGTAATGCCATGATGACAACGTTCTTTGTTATAATAACTTTGAAATCATTCAAGCTTCTTCTGTATCTCTCGTCTTAACCCGTTACAGAGCCTTTATTCCCAGCAAAACCAATAATGCGAGGCGTAAATTTATCCATAACTACCATGAGCCAGTCAATTTTTAGATGAAATGTATTTGATATTTGCATGGCTATTCTTCTGTATCCATAGCTAGGATTACGTTGTTTCATTTCGATAATTAAATGAATAATTTTTTCATCAGGGCCTGGTTTGTTTGAAAACAAAGGACTGTATTTACGACTTACTAATGCCTTATAGAATTTCAGTAGCGTGCCTGGCTTTAGTATGATGGCTATTCTGGTTAATTGCTTTACAGTAATCATTGAAGAAAGTAGGCCAAAGGTGATTTGTTGTTGGCGTAATATTATATTTTCAGCTGCTACTGCACGCGGGCCACCAGAAGACAGTAGTCTCAGGCAGAGGACAATATAACTGGATATTAATGCTATTAATTTCATCATATCGTTTATTATACTATAAACACAGCGGAATTCATTGAGAATCTGCATATTTTAATTTGATCTTCATGTGCGAACCCAAAGTTAAACACATCCTCTGGTTTGTCTATCGAGCCGGCCATCATGACTGTTTTTGATCAAATCTGTTGAGCCTCTGGAGAGGATTCATAGCATTCGAAGACAATCCAATAATGTTTTGACATCGTGAGTGCTCAGTCGTAAATTCAATGACTGATAAGCATACGCTGAAACCGACTAAAGCACTATCTATATTACACTTACATAATAACATGTCCCTGTGTTTCCTTCAGAACCAGCAAATCAACTCAATTCGATCGATCGTCTTTGTCCTCTTTATTGCATTCTGATTCCAGTAACGTCTCTATCGTAACTTTTGTTTGCAACAATTCAGACAAAAAACCTTCCAAAATATCAAAATTCGCCTTGTTTCTTAAAAGGGTTTTTATTGCCCGAATGTACTAATTTTGCCATAAGTTAATCCACCTTAATGGTATATGTTCAGACCATGTTTGTAATGGCGCCATTGAGATTATTTGGCCATGTCATAAACATCATCACCCATAGTCCAGTCACCTACAATATCAGGTAGTCGAACAATTCCAGTCTTAAATTTGTAATCGAAGACTGGATGAGCAATCAAATCCCATCCTGTTGCCGTTTTAATTTTTAATTTTGGGTTGATCATATAATAACCTCGGCGAACACGTTTAAATAACTTTCGATTCGGTGTATAATTGCTGCCCACCTCATTTCGGCTCAATAAACTAGTCAAATAAGACTGTTTTTTTCTGAATTCAGGCCATATGGAAGGGGGTAGTTTTTGAACAAGATCAGCCAGTTGGGCAGCTGAAAACCCATTATAGAGTGTAGTGTCGTAACATTGACGAACCATATTTACGTAAAATACAAACACCACATTAAACAGCAAGTACTCCGCGCGGCTGGCATCGATCTTCACGAGATGATTGTCCACATCCACTGAAATGCTATCCATACCCAGTTGAGAATGAATTTGTGCCAATATTTTTATGTGCTCTTTACCATGTTCAATCGCTTGGTAGAGTGCTAATTGTAATGCGTTTCTTGATAAGGAATCCTTGGCATCCAGTCGTGGCCCCAGCACTAATATTTCGTTGATTAGCTCTAAATTGGCTGCATAAACAGCCGCCATGATGGGGGTAAAATTCATGGTGGTTCTGTGCTCAATTCCATACTGTTGAATGTCTTTATGAACTTGTTGAGTATTTTTTCGAGTGTATTTTAAAAAATGTTTTTCAAACATGATGGGGTAAGATTTTTTAACCTGCTGAGCTGCCTTAAATCCATGTTGTTTCAAAGTGACCAAAGTTTCATGATCTGCGTAGATCATAGCTGCCTCAAACAAATCCATTTGTTCTTTTTTACTACCCTCCTTCGCGATAATAATTTTATTTCTAAGTTGTTGATAGGCAGGATCATCAATCACAGGCCATGGTGGAGTTGTTTGTTTAAGGATCCGCTCAGCAATAGCGTCGGCTTGTTCGGTTTTACCCTGTTGCGCTAGCCGGCTCGCTTCTTTTTGCCATTCCTCAATTGAGGACGCTTTAACATCTATAGTCATCGATTGATTTATTTCATTGATATCGAGCAATGCTATTAATGGGTGAGATGGGTTCCTTTCAATTAAATACACACTTTTAATAGCGCGTGTAATGGCTACATAGAGGGAGTTAATGTAAAATTTATAAACTTCCATGGACTTATCAGATTTATTTTTGGCGCGAGCATATTTGAATGCTTGATTTAATGCCGCACGGTCTAAATCACCTGCAATGTCTAAAAATTTCTTTTCCGTATCAATAAAATGATACAAGATGACGTTTTCATACTCTAGGCCTTTTGCTTCTTGAACCGAGAATACAAGAGGCGTATCGAATAATTTTTGTGCTTCTTCTTTTTGCTGGTCATTCAATACGATGACAGCAAAATTAATCGAACGGCTAATTTTTGCATTCACCTCCCTTATTTTTTCAGGGGTTGATTTAATGCAGGCAACATCCCCTGTGTGGGTAGATTGACTTTCAATCAGGTAATGGCTTTCTTTATCAATTGAGCCAAATCGTGCATTTTTTACTTTCAATACACGGTTCGCTAGCTCTGTGACTTCAATTGTATTTCGGTAGTTGCGCGTCAAAATTCTTGTAATATCAACGGTTGCTAATGCGTCTGATGTATAAAACAACTGTTTTAAACCAGACCATGAGAAAAAATTAGGATGAACGATCTGATTGGCATCTCCGCACATAAAAAATTGATGCGGTGATTTGAGTAATGAAAGCACTAAAGATAGTTGGCTATTCGTGAAGTCTTGAACCTCATCAATGACGATGGCATCATACCGTGGCGACGCCTTAGATTGATAGTCATGGGATAAAACATTCGTATCAAAAAAATGCTCTTCATTGAGAAACGCAAGATACCCTTGAAATAAACGATACACTTCTTCACGCTCAGTGTCGAAATAGATGGATTGTCTGATTCCTAGCGTTAAATAATTTTCTTTAGAAAGATACGGTGCATTGGGTTCACTGCCTGCCAGAACCCCTCTGAACTCTTCATACAGTTTTCTGCCATCATTGAGTGTGCTGGATTTTTTCTGGCGCTGGTGCCAATGTAAGAAAGCGGTGATTGTAATTTCTTGGCCATCAGGAATAGCGATGGTTTCTATCAGCTCTTCAAAGGATAAAAATTCAATGTCCTGAGCATCGTTTTGATAATGATTAGCATAATACAACTGCCGTGCATTATGCGTTAAATAGGGTGATAGCGTGACATACAGTAAATTACCAGTCATTGTTTTTAATTTTTCAAGGGTCAGCGATGTTTTTCCACTTCCGGCAGAGCCAATTAAAATGAGGGGTAACCCGTAATGAAAAATATTATTTTGAATCTCGTCAAAAACGATAAATCGATCTAGGCAGTGAACTTTTTTTTCAACAGATCCTAAAAATCGAATGGAATCTTGTTCTAAAGGGGCAACCTCATCGTGGTGATTGATATGGATTTCATTTATCTCGGCACCACGAAGAAATCTGCACTTGTCATAGTTATGGTTTTTTATAACGTCTAATAACAATAGGTGTGTTTTATTTTCATAGCTAATTGGCTTGAATAACAATCGATTCGTGTCATCCAGCTTTGCACGATAATACCCACGGTTAGACAGCTTTTTAACCTCAGCCGTTTTAAAATCTCCCCGCTGCAGGTGATCGCATATTTTTTTAAATTTCTTTTCAAGACCAGAAGTGTCAAGGTCTTGGTAGTGTAGCAACTCAAATTGAATAGTCATTTATGTGTTCTCTAGGAATAACTTTGATTTCAGCATATGACAACCTCTTGTCATAATTTATGCACCGTCGATCGCCCAATACCAGCCTGTCAGGAAATCTCGGTTGCACCCATTTCAGTGGCGCGAAGTAATATTAATACCTCTCTATCTATTGTGCGCTTGCGACCAAATTTGATGCCCTTCGCCTTAGCATCGATCCGACCTTCTTTGGTTCGCTCAAGAATACGATGACGTTCCGCCTGTGCTAATGCCATTATCAATAAACCGAATAGAAACACCCAGCGCATCAAATTCATTGATTAGTTGAATCATATCAGCGGTATCTCGCCCAAGACGATCCTATTTCTTAACCAAAATCAAATCACCCTCTTCGACTTTCAGACGTAATAATTTTAGCCCATCTCGTTCAGCGTTGCTGCCAGTGGCAATATCCGTAAAAATCTGGTTGTCTTAAACGCCAGCATCTCTCAAAGCATTGATTGATTGCTGACTGGTTGAAACGCTGGTACATTCAAATAATCGAATGTGTCTAAAATGCCTCTTAAACGATCGTCTGCTAACTGCATAAAATACCACTTTGTAGAAATTATATTACGGGATGATCTTTGCGTCCATCAATTTATAAATATCCGAATGAGAGCCCTTACGAACAAAATACAGAGAAAGTGTAATATTTGAGGTTGTTTTTGTTGGTTGGATTAAATAGATGAGACAATGGTTTCCAGTTTTTACTTTGGATCCAATCCCGGTGTTTTGCAAGATAGTTGACACCTTTTTTTAAAAAATTCATTTTCATGGACGCAGAGAGTTCCCAGGGGAAGTAGGCTCATTCGTAGGTGTTGGAGATGCTCCTGGGCTATTGACTATTTTAGGCTCTTCCCTATTCCGTGCTTGATTTGTGGGATCTGGCAATGGATTAGGCACGCCGGAAGGATATAATGCATTGCCAAAATGAGCATAACTTTCATTTGAAGGCGGTTGTGGGTCAACTTCTACAACTAAATCTTTAGAAACTTCTTTGCGTTTTGTCTCTATTTCATCATTACCATCACACCATCCAAACACGGAAAAAATAGATCGAAAACCTCTTTCTACCATTCCAAGTAAGCCAGTTATGATGCCCGCAACTAAGGGTCCAAGCACAGGGATGATGCAAGATAAGACGATCAAAATGGCTGAAAATTTTTCTACAGAGGTGATAGGAATCCATACTGAGCAACGTCCATTACCAAAACTTGTTATAGCAATCATATCTTTGTAACCACGAATTTTTGATGGTAATTTCACACCTTCATTCTCACCCCCGTCCATCCACAGATTTTGTTGAAGAGCCGTTTATTATTACTTCACAGAAATTCAAGCACTACTTTACAAATAAAATAGATCTTCTATACGCAACCGAGTCTCCCTAGTATTATTAATTTTCTGAGCATTAAGCCACTGTTTAAAACTTTTTATTTCGTTAAAAGCTTCTAAATCTTGGCGTAATAATTCCTTTTGATTTTCCAGCTCCACTCTATTCCTATTTAAATAATACTTGGCTTGTTCTGGTTTTGCATAAACAATAGGTATATTTAATTCCATGCTAATTTTATGTTGAATGGAGAAAATTTCATCTTTGGTTTTCTGATATTTTTTTTGTAAAAGACGATTATAAATCTCTAACTTTTCATTTGACAAGCTATCAAGGGTAGATTGATTCGCTTGCTCGATTTCAAATTGAAGCTCCAGCAGTGATAATAAATCCCTTTTTTTATAACTCATATTAGCACGCTGCATGAGCTCACTTTTACGGATTTTTTCTTTTTCATTCATTTCCCTGTCTGGGTGAAGGACCTTAGTCAGCTGACGAAATATTTCCTTAATCGATAACGTTTCAGATATTTCTTGTTCAATTAATTTTTTTTGTTTTGTTGTTGTTTTTTCTTTTTTAGATTTTTTCTGTTCTTTCTTGTCTTTAATAGCATTTATAAAATCCCTAAAAGAACCTTCAGAATCAAAGTCATCATCAGAATCTATCCCAAACATGTCTGCTAATTCAGATTTTAAATCTGAAAGCCGTTCCTTTTTGGTATCATCTAAACTTTTTTCATTATAACGATTGTATATCTCTTCAGCTTCTTCGCCATCATCAGCATCAACACAGATTTGTGCAAAAGTACATATTAGACTATGGAGCTTTACACTTTGTCGCTTGCTTAGAGAGGCTGTATTGTATTGTTTGTCTAGCAGGACTAATGATTGGACACGCAGTTTATTGACCTCTTGCAATAAAGGAAGAATATTTTGAGTGAAATTTTTTCTTAATTTGTCATAAGTTTCCGACCAAGTATTTATTATCTTCATGTTCTTTTGAACACTCTTCATGAGTCGATTAAATTTTTTTTGGACAGGAGATAAGGTTTTTTCTTCCTTATGTTCTGGACTCATAATCGTCATAAACTGATTCAATTTATTTCTCCTATAAAATTTTTACTTTTGAAGTGGTCCTCAACGATCAGACAATGATCTCTTGCTTTTTAGGCAGTGTCCAATAATTGGTTCGCTGAAACATTATAATGACCCCAACAATTTAGACCAGAAAAATTTTAAAATTTAGGAGATAATAGCCTCTATTTTGGCGGCCAACATTGCAAAGAATAAAAAATGGTCATCTTCCAAGGGCTCCCGGAGCTAGTTAATTTGTTCTAGAAGGTGGTTTTTAAAAAAGACTTCTCGTAAACTCTTACTCATCTGAGATTACAATTGGTCACGGAGTTGATGAAATCTTTTGCAAGAAAACATTTGTGTATACCAGGGCTTCTATCTGGTATCAAGTCGCAATATATTAAAATGGAAGTGTAATATTAGAGGTGCTTTTGTTGAGCAAGAATGTACTAATTTAATTTAATCGTCATGTGCGAACCCAAAGTTAAACACATCCTCTGGTTTGTCTATCGAGACGGCCATCATGACTTTTTTTGATCAAATCTGTTCAGCCTCTAGAGAGGATTCATAGCATTTGAAGACAATCCAATAATGTTTTGACATCGTGAGTGCTCAGTCGTAAATTCAATTACTGACAACTGGTAGTGGGTTTCTGACCTAAAGCATCAGAAGAAAATAGAAAAACAAGAGCACTAGAGAAGAACAAAGTCCGCGATGGGAAACACCGGGAAAATGACTTTAATTTATACTGAAATTGGATTTTTAAATGAATGGCCTCAGCTAAAACTAGCCTTGACAGAAGTGCCGCAGGTTAATCATCGTGTAAGCAAGTGTTTTAAAGGCGTAAATGCAATTTACTCAAACGGTCAAATCGTATCAGCAAGCGACGAAACTTATCTTCCCAAGCAAATACACGTTCAATGGTTTGAAAGCGCTCTGCGAAAATGTCGCTATTGAATAACGGCTTACGACCGGCTCTTGTAAAATTCAAGTGGGTAGGTAAGCAGAATTGAGTTTGGTAAAATCCAACCCACCTGTGATTAAGTAGATAATTGTTTTAAAATGCTTAGCCTTATAACCACGCGCTTTTCTTTTGGCAG
>JAKFUY010000170.1 GCA_021732495.1 Legionellales bacterium
TGTTACAGATTATTTGACACAAATAGAGCGTGTATGTAGCGAACGTCGAAATTTTTTTGATCCACGTACACCTAAAAGTCTTTTATACTTCAACGAGCTTGAGCAGAAAAGGAAGGAGGTAGAGACCAGTTTGCTCAATGAGGAAAAACAGAAGGCCCGTGAAGTTAAGGGTAGTCTTCAAAACGCTTTTGGAATAGAAAGTAACTCATCAAGCAACACCAATCCAGCCTCAGCCCCCTTTAGTAAAAAATTATAGCGGTAAGGATACCTTAGAATAACCATGGGTTGAGATAGATGCCGCCATATCTGCGTATCTGTTTAAAGTAAATAGTGAGTTCTTGGCGTGCGCAATATTACCTACTAGTCGAAATGCAGATGTATAGGGCTCAGTATTATCTCTTTGATATGCATGCTGATTATTATAAATACTCATTGCCTGTTCTTTATAAATCGCGTGACTTAGTCTACATTGTTCTACAAAAACGCGTGGGATATGATGAGCGACATGTTGAGCAACATGCATATTACCGTGACCATCATACATACCTATCAGTGTTGGAGAATTTTTGGTGAGGGTTTGAATGGCTATGGAGACATTTTCCTTAGAGCTATCTGCGAGCGCGGCTCTTGTTAATTGTTCCGCTAATGCAACTTCAGAAAGATTTCCCGGTAGAGATATGGCGGTTAATTTTTCTAATAGGTAGTCTTCATGAATTTTTTTAGTTTGTTGTTCTTTAGCCACTGCGCCATTGGCAAATCCAGCGCAGGTGGCTATCACCTGAATTTTTCCAACTTGGCTGAGTTCAATTTTGAGAGTCTGTAATATTGTATTGACATGGTTAATATCAATACTTGCTTCCGCACTTATGATAGCACGACCACCCGGATCACTTGGAAAATGATCACCAATCGAGCGTGAGACATTGAGTCGTAGATCACCAAAAGATATTTGTCCCTCCTCAATTGTTACACCTATTGATAATAGGCGTTCTTTTTCTATTGTGTCAGTGGGTGTATGGATTATTTGATTTAATCGTGTAAGACCCAAAACTGAACCGCTGTGTTCATACACCACAGCGAAAGCTGACGTATCTGCAAGTGTTGCTGTAATCAAATACCCTTTTCCATCATATAAAGTGGTAGATGCGCTGGTGCCACCTGATTGATAATGTTCATGCTCCTCAGCATCCATAAGCTTATAAGAAGACCAAAGCCTATAGCCGATTTCTATAGGAGTAAGTGGGAATGTGGCCTGGTTGTCAAAGGTAAAACGTCCACATGTATGATAGGCTCTAGACAGACCATTGGCTGCAAAAAAACCAAAACAATGATCCTTAGCGTAATCTTTATAACATTTGGTCTCGGGTTTAATTGCTTTTGCGACAGAAGCATCTTCTAAATCAGCAGGTGGCATCGCATCTTGCTTACGTTTTTTGGATTCTATATCTGCGCTGTGAGTTTGGGTCATATGAGCTCTATATCATGAAAAAATAAATGATTTTACGGCCTGATTTTGTTATTGACAACATGTTTCTATTTCTTAGACAAGCGCAAATGATTGTACAAGAAAAATGTTTAGGATATAATTTTTTCTTTTCAATGATACTTTAAGATGAACTTAACACATACTGTGCCTGTGATTACCATTGATGGACCTGCCGGGACTGGTAAAGGTACAATCTGTCATGCTTTAGCAACACACTTAAAATGGAACTGTTTAGACAGTGGGGCTATCTATAGAGTATTTGCCCTAGCTGTTGAACACATGCATTGTGGCGACACTGATATTGAACAATTATGTGATTTGGCAAAAAAACTGGATCTCCGATTTAGTTCTGACGCTCAAAATCCTCATCAGATATTTTTGAATCAAAGTGATGTGACCTTGGCTATTCGGTCAGAGGCATGCGGTCAAATGGCATCTCAATTTGCCATTGTTCCTGAAATCAGACAAGCATTGCTTGAGCGGCAAAGAAAATTTGCTAGGATGCCTGGTCTGGTGACTGATGGACGTGATATGGGGACAGTGGTATTCCCTAATGCATGTTTAAAAATATATTTAAATGCATCCCGAGAAGAACGTGCAAAAAGAAGGGTATTACAGTTGCACACACAAGGGATTGATGTTAGTCTTGCTCAAGTTGTAGAGGAATTGGCTATTCGAGATGAACGCGATAGTAACCGTTCAGTCGCTCCAATGCGCCCTGCAGCAGATGCGGTAATGATAGATACTACCGGAAAAAGTATTAAAGAAGTGCTAGAATATATTCTAGGTTTAGTAAACGATCGATTAAATCGATCGCATTAGGGGAAGATGCACATTGGGTGTGTTTTCATTTTCATCAATTTTGAGTTAAACAACATGTCTGAAAGCTTTAAACAACTATTTGAACAGAGTTACTCTGGAGTTCAATTTTATCCTGGCGCCATTATCCCTGCAAAAGTCATTCAAATTGACAATGATTATGTCACTTTAAATGCTGGCCTGAAATCTGAAGGTCTCGTTGCACTTGACGAATTTAGAGATAAAAATGGTGATTTAGAAATTAATCTTGGTGATACCGTCGAAGTCGCTTTAGAAGCACTCGAAGATGGCAATGGTGAAACCTTGCTTTCTCGTGAGAAAGCAAAACGTCAAGAATCATGGCGTAGACTATTGAAATCACATGAAAATAACGAGACAGTTATTGGTTTGATTTCTGGTAAAGTAAAAGGTGGATTTACCGTTGAGATTGGTACTATACGTGCATTCCTACCAGGTTCTCTAGTGGATATTCGTCCAGTTCGCGACCCTTCTTATCTGGAAGGAAAGGAATTGGAATTTAAAGTCATTAAGATGGATGCTAAGCGCAACAATATTGTTGTTTCTCGCCGGGCAGTTGTTGAAGAAGAAAACAGTGCAGATCGTTTTGCATTATTAGAGTCTTTACACGAAGGTCAAATATTAGCCGGTATTGTGAAAAACCTCACAGACTACGGTGCATTTATTGACTTAGGTGGCGTTGATGGTCTGTTACACATTACCGATATTTCTTGGAAACGTGTCAAGCACCCAAGTGAGTTATTGACTGTCGGTCAAGAAATTAGCGTAAAAGTATTAAGTTTTGATAGCGACAGAAACCGTGTTTCATTAGGCATGAAACAATTGGGCAATGATCCATGGGTTGATTTGGTTGAAAGATATCCTGTTGGGCATCGTTTAAGTGGCAAAGTCACTAACATTACTGATTACGGTTGTTTTGTTGAAATCGAAGAAGGCGTGGAAGGCTTAGTGCACATGTCTGAAATGGATTGGACCAACAAAAATATTCATCCTAGTAAAGTGGTTAACTTAGGTGACCAAGTGGATGTGATTATTCTAGAAATTGATGCCGATAGACGTCGTATTTCTCTAGGCATGAAACAATGTGTTATCAATCCATGGCAACATTTTGCTCAAGAACACAGTAAAGGTGAAAAAGTAAGTGGTAAAATCCGTTCTATCACTGATTTCGGTATCTTCATTGGTCTCACCGGTGATATCGATGGCTTGGTTCACTTATCGGATATCTCTTGGAACACTCCTGGTGAAGAAGTGGTCAAAACCTTTAAGAAAGGCCAAGATGTTGAAGCTGTAATTCTAGCCATTGATGCTGATCGTGAACGCATTTCTTTAGGTATTAAACAGCTTGAAGGTGATGTATTTACTGGATTCATTGAACAAAATGCAAAAGGTTCGATTGTCACTGGTAAAGTGGTTGCTGTTGAACCTAAATTAGTTACTATTGAATTGGCGCTCGATATTCAAGGCACGATTAAAGTAGCAGAATTGTCTGATGAGAAAATTGAAGATGCAACGACGAAAGTCAGTTTAGGTGATGAGATTACTGCTAAAATCACCAATATTGACCGTAAGACACGTTCAATTTCTTTATCAGTAAAAGCAAAAGATGCACTTGATCAAGCTGATGCTATCAAAAAGTATGCTAGAACCAATGAGGTTTCTACTACTTTAGGTGACCTTTTCAAAGAAAAAATATCAACATCTAAAGACAGTGATGCCTAACACTCTTTAGAATAAAAAAAACCAGTCTTGCGACTGGTTTTTTTATGGCTTTAAAACTATTTGCTCTTCTGCGGTACAAAGCAACGCTTCTACATCCTTATGGCCTAAAATGCTGGCAATTTGTCTCGGAGTCGCGGGATCGCTTGATTCATCCTTGAGCAAGCCTTTTAACCGAGACGGTATTGGCCCCTCTTCTTCATATTTTTTAAATGTTTCTAAAATAGACTGTGGATAGCATCTCAAAATATCAACCTTATTTTTAATGAGTACCTTTACGGTTTCAACATGGTTAAAAAAAACAGCTATTTGTAGTGGGCTAATTCCATTAAGTGACATTAAATGGGGATCGGCTCCTAATTTGATAAGCTCAATAACGCTTTTGTAATGCCCGTTTCTAGCGGCTACAAAAAGTGCTGTTTCGTTTTGTTCATATGTATAATCAATTTTTAGGTGCGGACTATTAAGTTGAGCAATAATATGATGTGAGCCATTTTGAGCTGCAATAAATATCGGTGTTGACCCTGAATTCGTGTGTATATGAAGATTGATTTTGAATGCTTTTAATACTTCTATGCATTCTAGATCTCCATGTTGAGCAGCAATGTAGGCTAGATCAACCCCATCAGCTGTTTTCCTATAGACTTCCATGAACGTGATTGGAAACTTTTCTTTTAAGCACTGTAGATTGACATACAACTTTTCTGGGAGCACTTCCTTTGCAACTGTAAACAAATCTAGATGAAAACCGATACTAAATTGCGGTTGTCTCCAATTGCTAAGACCTTTAATAATAGTATTGCAAAGGCCATTTAATTGTTGAAAGGTGAATATCTTTGTTGGGTATTGATTGATATCCATCAATTGCCAGTAATCATTGGGTTTATAAACCAGTGCCATGGAATGGTTATGACTTGAAATGAGAAACCCAATATTGTGATCTGATGATAAATCACTGTCTATCAGCAATACAGTTAATTGGTAAAGATAAGAATAGAGTTCTTTTTTAGTAAAAAAATGGCTTTGTTGAAATTGATGAATAAGACCACCAAGGTCTCTAATTGGATCACTGCCGGCAATTTTGGAAATCAATTCAATGTGGTTTTGTGAAATCCCGCCCTTCGGTTTAAATAAGGAATGGTAGAGGTGTGGACTTTGATACAGCGTGATACTATCTAAAAATCCCATGAGATCAAAAAGTTTCTCATTGCTTTCCTTTTTGAGAAGTGCTAGTTCTGACTGCATTGTAGGTATGTTTTCAGCATAATAATGGATACGTTTTGCCCGTTCATGAAATTGATATTCATCGCCTAAAAAACAGGCCTCTAACCAACGAATAGCTAAGCCATGACAACACCCAGAAAAGGGGTTGATGCATCCAATAATTGCGCGTACGATAATCAGTTCTTGATGAAATTTCATAAATGCTTTTTATAAAAGCAAATAGTTTAACGTAAAAAAAACATCAATAAAACAAGTATTTGAATTAATAAATATAAAAATTCTTGCCTTCATGAGGTGTTGTCATCGCTTATTGGTTCGTTTCTGCTTGATTAGAATTATGAACAGCAATCATATGACGTAACAGATAAAAAAATGGTTTGGAATGGACTTTTATATTGATCTTCGGTATTTGTGAAAAGACTTGCATCTTTTATCATACCTCTTCAAAATAAGCTTTAATTGATGAATAGGAAAACGGTTAATGCGTCTATTTATTCTTTTTATATACTTATTATTGATCATCATTTGTTTAGCATTTGCAGCCTTAAATGCTTCTTTAGTAACTGTAAAATTGTATTGGGTGACTGTAAACCTTCCGTTAGCATTTATTATGGTGGTGTGTTTTGGTGCAGGTTTAATATTTGGTGCCATCATGTTTTTAGGTAAGTACTTAAGTTTAAGACATGCTTACCATCTGTCTAAGAATCAGCTTGCGGTTATGGAACAAGAAATCAAAAATCTTCGCGCCATACCGATACAAGATCCCCATTGATGTTTAAAGAGAACCGTTATGATTGAGTTTTGGCCTTTTTTATTACCTGCAGCAGCATGGTCTGGGTGGTGGGTGAGCCATAAGCAAAAAAATACCAAGGAAAATCGACAAGATCAGCAGATCTCACGAGGCTATGTGCTGGGTTTGAATTATTTATTAAACGAACAACCCGATAAGGCTGTCGATGTATTCATCAAATTACTTGAAGTAGACGATGAGACGGTTGAGACTCATCTGGCATTAGGAAGTTTGTTTCGCCGACGTGGTGAAGTCGATAGGGCTATCCGGGTGCATCAAAATATTATCGCCCGACCACAATTAAGTATCGGTCAACGAAAAGAAGCTTTGCTTGCCCTGGGCCAAGATTATTTAAGTGCAGGCTTGTTTGATAGGGCAGAGCGGGTATTTATCGAGGTGGTTGAAATTGGCGAAAAAAATGAAACGCATAGCTTAAATGGTCTGTTAGCAATTTACCAGCAAGAAAAAGCATGGGAAAAAGCCATCGACACCACCATTAAATTAGAACAAGTTCTTGGACATCAAATGAATAATGAAAAAAGTCATTATTACTGTGAGATGGCAGAACAGGCTATTAAGCAAAATCAAATTGAGAAAGCCTACCAGCTGATTCGCCAGGCAACTCAAGTGGATAAATTAGCTGTAAGAGCCCATATTATTTTTGCCAATTTAGAAATAAAACACCAACGCTATCGCTCTGCCATTCGTTCATTAAGACAAGTCCCAAAACTTGATTCTGATTTTTTACAAGTGATTATCGAGCCATTAGTGATGTGCTATCAAAATATTGGTGAGATGGATGAATGTGTAGAGTTTTTAGATAATCTGATTGTCGACCACCCCAGAACATCAGCGATATTTGTGATCGCCGAACAACTTCGAGAGCAACGTGGTATCGATGAAGCCATTGATTTTGTTTCCACACAACTGGCACGTCATCCTTCTATACGTGGACTCAATAATTTAATTGCTTGGCATTTAGAATCTGCGCATGGAAAAGTAAAAGAACAATTGCAAATGCTATATGCAATTACCACTAAGTTTTTAGAAAAAAAGCCTATTTATCGATGTGAGCACTGTGGGTTTTCTGGAAAACTATTACATTGGAACTGCCCAAGCTGCAAACTTTGGGGAAAAATAAAGCCTATTAATGGCTTAGAAGGGGCATGATAAAAGCATTATATGCAAAATTGTCGTTCAATAATAAAAACTACTTTTTAAAAACGCAAATGATTCAGCAAAAAGGATTCAGTTTATTAGAGATGCTTCTTAGTCTCTTGTTATTTCAGTGGTGTCTTTTTAGTTTGTGGCCTGGTGTAAAAGATCTTTTAGGTTCTCATCAATGTAAAAACGACTTGTATGAACTACAATCCTTGGTAAATTGGACACGTACCAATGCAATGTTGCGTCATGAGAATTTATCTTTAGAGCTTGAGCCTATTTTACAGGTTAAGAGTGACAATCAGGTTTTAAAACGTTGGGAACAGTCGGCTTTTAAAGCCTCATGGCATAGCCAGCATCCTTTATTATTTCGTTTTAATCCCTTAGAAAATCATGTCAATGGTCATTTAATAC
>JAKFUY010000230.1 GCA_021732495.1 Legionellales bacterium
CGCTAGTGCTTCTGTATAGTCACTTGGACGACCAGGTTGATTTTTTTTCATAATGGCTTCCAATATAATTTTTATTAACAAATTGCATCATAGTTGTCTATTTTATCGTATTTTACGCCATAAATATTGCATTTTTATCTAATCATTCTTGATGTATTATTTGTTATTTTTAGAGAGAACAGAGCGAACACAGAGAACATTGCCTTACTCATAATAAATAAGGCAATCTAACGCGTTATTCTTGATTATCTTTTGGAAGGATCCAATAAAGGTTTAGAGAACGATTTTCAACTCTTACCTTTTTGGAGTGCCTTTTTACATCATGCGCAACAATCCATCCTGAGTCTTTCAACGTTCGTAAAATGAACTTCAAATCATAGCCAATGGCTGCCTCTTTTAATGCCGAGGAATTAAAGAGATAAACCCTTCCATCATCACTATCTTTCCAGTACCCAGCTCGATCACGGACAATAGGCTTTTGATCTATATTATCATTACTTTTATTATCGTTGTCTTTCGCCATATTCGAATCATGAAGACCAGAAAATCGACCGTCACCATGGCGCTCTATAAACGATTGCACACACTCCAAAATTTGCCTGGTTTCTGTTTGCCCTTCGCCTCTAAAATCTTGCCAGTGTTTCATGAGCTCAACAATGCTCTGCAAAGCATCTCCTTTTGACCAACCAGTTAAACCATACTCGGTAGCTTTTTCACCGGCCAAAGCAATGAGGGCAAACATACTTGATGCACGATTTTCAATACCATCTGTTGCAGCAGAAAATTCCGGTAAATTACACATTTTCAGGTATGCTGCGCTTAAATCCTCTTGGTCCTCTAAAACACATTGAATAAATTCAGGCCCTGCTGTCCCATAAAACTGGCTGGTCTCTCGTTTTAAATGGTCTGAAAAATCACAACCATTAGAAAAATCATGTAAATGGTCAAAAGCACCAAAAATACGATCAGTCGATGGTATATCTAATAGTCTCGCCTCCTGACCTGCTTTAATATTTTTTCCGGCTTCTTGCATATGAGCAGCTAACGTTCGTTCACCACTAGATAAAAAAATTGTCCGCCATTTGGATGATATTTGAGATTTACCGCTCCGCAATGCTCGTTGTTTACCTTGGCCATTTGCTAATGCGTAAATAATAGAACCTATTTCCTGTGGTTCGCATTCACTAATTTCATCTAAAATAAGCAATGCATCGTTTAATTCCGCAGCGATGGCTTCAACTCCATTCGATGTTGCGCGCCATGTGCGAACATATTCTGGGCCACCCCATACACTAGCAGCAACTTGCAATGCTGTCGTTTTTCCTCGACTTGATTGACCAACCAAATGTATACCAACACCCCCTGTGTGCTGTTTTTTTGCAACCAACAAAAGAGGTGCGGCAAATGCCGATGATAACGCCAATATTAAAATGGGGTTACCTTTGCAATATTGCGCAACTGATTTTAGCCAGTCCGATACATGCCCTTTCTGGCTAAAATTATCATGTGTTGCCAACTCTGATTGAAATCGAACATTTTGATATCCGATTGTTTTATGGGGTAAAACAAATGATCGATTATCACAATGCCAACCTGTGCGCACAGCAGCAATAAATCTTGGCTTTGGTTTTTGCTGCATTAACCATTTATTTAAGTAATTTTTTGCGTCAGGATCAATTCTAAACCCTAATTTCAATAATTCTCCCCGAATTTCTTCAGCGCTACCTTTTAATAAATGCATCGGCATAGCCCATTCTCGCCACTGATCAAAAGAATCAAGAAACCTTAGTAATAATCCAAATGATTCCCCATGCTCATCGGAGGTGGTTGCCTCAGCATGTATAGGAGAAGAAACCCATATATCTAGTGGTTGAGGATCTTTACCTCTAGTATAAGAGTGCCAATACAATCCAGGTGCTCTATCTTTTCCACGAAGTTGAAACCAATCATCGTGAACCATAAAACAAGGTCGCTTAATTATAAGTTCAACCATACTATCTGGAGCAACTTCACTAGGTGAAATTGCTTCCATAATCAATAATTCTTCGTTGATAACTATTGGTAAAAACTTATCAGTCTCGGGTTTTGTTCCCTCTGTTCCTTCTGTACTCCCACATAACTCAATATTAGACTCAGACATGATTCACCCCTTGTTCAATATTCCAACATGCTAAATCGTTATAATCTGTTAGGCTCTCGGGTGCACCAACCGGCCATTTGGGTTGATGAAATAAAGCTCCCGCAGCAATTGCTGCTTTTCGACCTTTGGTTATTCCAGGATTATCAGGGTTTAGGCGATCGTCATCTGCGCATATAATAATTTTTACATCAGGAAAATGTTTACGTATTGATATTGCAACAGGTTCCATATTCCCCGCATTACAAGCGGCAATGACACAAGCATGAGAATTGGACATTGCTAAGGTAGCACCAGTAGCAAATCCTTCACAAATAAGTATCAATGGATTTTGCTCATTATCTGCATCTTGAACAAGAATGAAGTGCCCTTTAAGCGCACCATTTTGTAAAAAACGTTTTTCACCGGACTCAAAAATATACTGTAGGCTCCATATCTTTCCTGAACAATCTATAATGGGCAACACTATTTGACCTTTATACTGTTTTGCACAAAATGGTTTAATATGCTTTTTAACCAAATAAGGATGATCTGTATTCAGCGGAGAACATCTACTCCACAAATAATTTGCTTCTGTTGATGCATCGCATTGTTCTTGTTCTTTTATTTCATTACGGGTTTTGTACGCATTATTTATTTGCTCTCTTTGTTTGTTTTTTTCTAACGAACTCATTTCATGAGTTTTTTTTGCTTGCCATTTCCAAGTTGTACCTTCTTTCCAACTTCCAAAAACACCGCAAGCTACTCCATCAGAATAAAGCACGTACCATCCATTTTTGGAGCTTTTCTTATCCTCTTTAATGTGAAATCGATGTAATTTACCGTCTGCAAGTATATCTATTGGTGGGGCAATACCTTGTATTGTCATTTCCTTTTTAAATAAATCTGAAATTTCATATAAGTTCATAATTTTTGATCCTTGTAATTTTTTAGTTGCAATTGATGACACGCTTCAATAAATTGGCCGCAGATATAGTCCCGCCCCATTCCATATTTTTTGCTGCGTTCTATAACTTGCTCTAAGAATTTTTTGAGAATTATTATTTCTTTTTGCATAATTTTCCTCGTATAGGTTCAAAACCAAAAGATTCTTTTTCTAATAGACTTCGGATATCTTCGGAACGCCAGACAGTTATTCGTGGACTAATTTTCAGTGGTTTTGGAAATCGCCCTGATTTGACTCCTTCCCACCAGGTAGATTTACTGACGGGAATTAATGCAGGGATAGGTGGGATTAGTTTTTTATTACCTAAGATTTGATAGATACGTAAATAACCTGTTGATGGTAATTCATACATTTTAGACACTCCAGATTGATAAAATACAAGAGCATCCTAAAACATCCAATTGGGCATAGCATCGCAATTGCGGTTAACTATTCCGCAACTGCGGTACTTAATTTAATTGACTTAATATTTTATTAGCCTCACTAAATCTACTTTCCAAGTTTCGTTTTGATAAGCCGCTTAATGGTACATTTGTTGTGAGATATTCAATAACCGCACTTTGATTTACAAAACGAGAGTTTTTAACGCCGTTCGAACCTTCACTTAAAATAAGATGTAGTAACCCAGCAATAATCCTTAAGTTAGTCGCTGCAATTTTTTCATTTGAGTTCGTTTGATTCGTACAGAACCATTGTTTTGGAAGATTGAAATATTTTTCTTCGACCCAAGCAATAATTACCTCTTTTTTGTATTTAAAATTGTAAGTTTCATATTCCTTTATATTTATAGGATCTTCTGCCCATACTGGTGCGTCTATTGCTGTAATCTTTTTAGCTTGTATAGCGTGATACAGTAATTGATAAAATACGCGCACATTACCTATCTCAGGATTACATGCAGATAAAGTTTTACATATAGTCTTTGCTTCCCATATATCAGAATATTTCATTAATTCAATCTTTGCTTTCATAGCTTATCTCTCTTAATAAATTCCCCCATTTTAGCCATCCTGATTTCTGCTCTTCTGCGTATATCGCTCGCTGATAAGTCGCTACCAATTTATTTATTGGTTGATGATTCAACATACGTTCAATTACATGTGGTTCAATTTTTAAATACTCACCCCATGACGTAGCTGCGGATCTTCGCAAATCGTGAACACTAAATGATTTCATATTATTTAATGGCGCATCTGTAACTATTTTCTTTTTGCTACCTTTAGTCGCACCTCTCAAACGTGCAACAACCCCTGTTAACGTATCGGGATGAATATGCCCACTTCCTTTATAATGACCAGTATCAAAAACAAAAATCGAATGGCCTGTTAAAGGTTGTAAACCGCAAATTATTTCGATTGCTAACCCTGAAAGATAAATTGTATGTGCTTGGCGGTTTTTAGTTCTTTCTTTAGGCAACATCCAAACGCCTGCATCAAGTTCTAACTCCTCCCAACGCATAGCAGCAACTTCACCACGGCGTGCGCCTGTTAAAATCAACAGCTTAATTGCACTAGCCGTAATCAAAGATATTGATGATATATTTTCATCAAACCTATTAACTGATGTTGCCTGATCCAATGCCAACCATAATCTACGTAACTCATCTAATGATAAGACCCGATCACGTGGTTTACTTGCGGTAGCTGCAAAGTCTTTTGGCTTTAATAAACGAGCTGGATTCTGATCGATTAAATGACGTGTGAGGCCATAATCCATCATTAAATTAAGAGAAGATAACGCTTTTCTGGTTTCCTCTTTAATGCCTTTACGCGTCATAGCATCCAGTGCCATCGACAAATGAGCACGTGTAATATCTTTGGCTAATATATTACCTAATGATTTTTGGAGATGAAGCCGCCAACGATCCTCGTGATGTTTAATCCAATTTTGCGTAACTCGCTGTGTTACTTTTTCGTGCTCAATCCAACGATTGAACAACACTTGCATGGTGATTGCTTGCATATTTTCAGAAATAGCAGCAGCTTTTGCATGGCGTGGGTCAATACCTTTATCAACAAGCTTTTGTAATTCTCTGATTTTATTACGCGCTGCTTTTAAACTCAGATCTTTGGGTGTGCCAATAGTCATACGAATTGAAGATTTATCACCAGGAAACCTATAAGAAAATAACCAGCTCGTTGCACCACTCGGACGCACCCTCAAAAAAAGCCCATCACCATCATGTAACTTGTACTCTTTATCACCTGAAACTGCTTTTTCTACAGCTTTAGCTGTTAGTTTTCCCATATATTTTCCTGATAAATCAATCTTGCAACGCTACGTTGCAAGATTTGGGAGTCACTGACTCCCAAATTGGTCAACAAGCCGTTAACCAATTACTTTTATTTAAATTGTGCAACGTTACGTTGCACTAATTGTGCGGACGCCGTCTGCACAATTAGATGTTTGTGTTAACTGTTGAGATCCAACTCAGCGATTGCTTGCTGTAAGAACGCTTCTATTTCTTCTCTAAGCGGTAATTGCAATTGATAGCGCGACACAAACAAACTATTGTTCATACCTGCCAATGCAAACTTCACCATTTCATGATTCTTTTGCATGCACAATAAGATACCAATTGGTGGCTGATCACCTTCTGACATTTGATATTCTTTGTAATAACTTACGTATGTATTGAGTTGACTAATATTTTCATGGCGAAAAGCATCATTTTTTAACTCGATGAGCACATGACATTTAAGAATTCGATGATAGAAAACTAAATCTACAAAACAACGTTCACCTCCAATAACAACTTTTTTCTGACGTGCTTCAAAGCAAAAGCCATGGCCTAATTCAAGCAAAAAAGCTTGCAACTTATCCAGCAAAGCGTCTTCCAACTTGCGTTCAGTCATCACATCTTGTTGTTTTAAACCCAAAAATTCAAATACGTATGGATCGCGGATAACATGCGCTGGTTCTTGCTTTTCTGCACCTTGGTGAGCCAATTTTGCCAAGGCTTCTTTATCCAAAGACAGGCCGCTTCGCTCAAAATATTGCGTGGCAATTTGGCGTTTCAATTCACGAACTGACCAATTACCTCTGATCGCTTCCACTTCGTAAAATTGGCGCTTTAATGCAGGGTCAAGTTGCATCAATTCTACGAAATGAGTGAATGACAAACGTTCAATTAACAAACGACCACTAACTAGAGAAATTGCATTAGAATCAATGCCTTGTAATTTGGGAGTCAGTGACTCCCAAATCTCTGGCAATGATATTTTTGAGGTTGAAGGCAATGTAGCCAATATGGGTGACACTGTCTCCCGAATTTGAGGATAACACAGATAAAATTGGCGAAAACGCCGAAGCTCTCTGGCATCTAGACGTTTTAAACTCGTTTGGCTGAGTTTTTCAGATAGCGTATTATATAATGAATCGCCATAAGTTGGACGATCTGCGCCTTGTAATTCATATTCGTCAATATAATACCCAATAAGCCAATTACGAATAGTCAAACTAATGTTTACAACTTTGACTGCTTGAGCCGCGAAAGTATCATGCGTATTTTGAATGGCAATAACTAAGCTATCAAAATTCAACTGATTAGAAGTCATAATGATGCTCCTTTCGGGCAGTTATTAGGAAATTCCTAATAGCTGTATTTTGTTCAACATGTTGCGCGTCGATGGGATCACCAGCAGTTATTAAGAAACTCTTAATAACTGAATTTTGTTCAATGTATTGTGTGTCGGCGAGCTCAGCAGCAACTATTAAGAAATTCTTAATAGTTGAATTATGCACAACATTATTTGTACTGAATGTACAATCATCAGTTATCCGGAATTTCCGGCTAACTGAAATTTGACCAATTTGATAACGCTCTAAAAATACCTGTATCATAACTATTCCTTATTCCTGTTTTCCTAATCTGGGTACCCAACTGGGTGCCCAAAAACGGTTGGACACAGGCGCATTTTATCGGACAACATTGGACGATGCAATATAGCAAATCATTTGATATATAAGGAATTATTGGATTTTTACGGACAACATCAGATTGATTATTTCCTGCCTCCTAAGGGGCAGGTCGCAGGTTCAAATCCTGCCTGGGACACCATATTTATCAATGAGTAATGAAAAACGGATCGCCTCGAAATGGAATGTCAGGGTGTGGACAGGGTGCAATTTGAATGTGTCATAGTAATTGACAATACAACACCATAGCTTGTGGTAAGCATATGAAAAAGTTAGGGCTCATCTTATTATTATTTTCTCACCATTCCTCCGCTGTAGTCTGCCACCCTAAAATTGATGTGGTTTACTAGATCCGGACACCCCAGTTAAGCGATAATATAAAAAACTGGCGTAAATGTGATGTCTCAGAGAAAAAAATATTCTAAAGAATTTAAAATTGATGCTATTAATTTGATAAAGGAACAAGGTTATAGCTGTTCTGAAGCTTCTAAAAGTCTTGATATTCCTTATGATCTTCTTAATCG
>JAKFUY010000043.1 GCA_021732495.1 Legionellales bacterium
TTATAGGGATATTTTAAATAATTCCCAGTAAGAATTATATAGGCGAATATTTTCTTCAAGAGGATCTAATTGTAAAATACCTTTTGATAGTGTTTCTTTACTGGGGAATAAAAGTTTATCCTCTCTCAATGCTTTAGGGAGATATTGTTTAGCTTTGAGATTGGTGACTGGAAAATGCATGACTCTTGTCATTTCAGCACTATTTTTAGCTTCGGTCATGAAATTAATGAATTGATAGGCTTCGTTGATATGTTCTGCATTTGTAGGTATTGCAAAACACTCCTCCCATAATACATAACCCTCGCTTGGATAAATATATTGCACATGCGTATTTTCTGTCCGAACTTTGAAGATATCGCCATTCCATGCCATTCCTACAATTGCATCTTCATCTGTGATGATAAGCGTTAAAGCATCAGAGCTAAAAAGCTTAATGTTGGAACTCAGTTTAAGCAACGCTTTATATGCACTTTTAATATGGTTTGCATCACCATCATTCGGGTTTAATCCAAGGCTGAGCATGGCCATGGAAAATACCTCTCTCGTGTCATCAATCAATAATAATTGATCTTTAAAATGCGTATTCCAGAAATCACCCCAATGAAGGGGTGGTTTTTCAATATAGCGATCATTGTAAAAAATAATGGTTGCCCCCCATACAAAAGGGACACCAAATAGGGGGGCTTGTGATTGTGGCATAAAGAAAGGGTCGATATCATTTAGATGCTTCAGTTTTTGTTTATCTAAAGCTTGTATCATTTTAAAATGTTCAAGCCGTGGAATATAGTAATTGCTGGGTGTGATGACATCATAGAGTTTTTGATGAGATGATTCTAATTTAATGAGTAGATTTTCATTGCTTTCAAAATTGGTAAAATTAACCTTTATTCCCGTTTTGGCTTCAAATTTCTTTATCAGTGAAATAGGAATCTCACCGCCATAGGCAGCCACCCGCAGTATCTTGTTTTTAGCCTGAGCGGTACCCATCATAAGAATACATAAACCGCATAAAAATAATTTTTGCATTTATGCTTTCCTTAATTTTTTTTGGGTCAAAATAATCAACCCAAAGGAGAATAGCAAGGTAAGTGTACATAAAGCATTTAATTCAGGTGTAGCCCCTGCACGAATCATACTAAAAATAGTAAGCGGTAAAATATTAAATTCCGGCCCTGCTACAAAATAACTAATTACGACATCATCAAATGATAAAGTAAATGATAATAAAAAAGCACCGAGGAGAGTAGGAAACAATATCGGCAATACCACGGTTCTCCATGCCTGAGATTTGCTAGCTCCAAGATCTAATGCTGCGAAATAATAATTAATATTGAATTTTTTGATTTGATTAATGATAGAAAACAACACGAAAGGCATGCAAAAAGTGATGTGAGCAATTAGTAGTGATAAAAATCCGAAAGGAATATGCAACATATTTAAAATCATTAAAAAACCTACGCCAAGAATTAAATCTGGCAATATGATAAGAAACGAAGGCACCCATAAGAACTTAATCAGATAGCGGTTTTTATTTTGAAAAATAATGATAGCTGCTGAAATAACGCTGATAATGGTAGCAATTGAGGCAGAAAGCGCACCTAATATTAATGAGTTTTCTAGAGCTTCAATCAAATACTCGTCTTGAAAAAGCTCTTTATACCAGCGCCAGGTAAAGTGATTCCATTGGGAAGAAAAATGGGCATTGTTAAAAGAGTAAATAATCAACACGAACAAAGGTAAATATAAAAAAAGCAGAATGAGTATGATATAAATTTTTTTAAGCCCGTTTGAGTGCATTATTTTGACCGCCTCTTCGTTTGGGTAACCCAGAATAATATCATCAAAGTCGCTGTTAGAAGGGTGCTGGTTGCCGCTCCTTGTGGCCAATTATTTAAAAACAAAAACTGATTTTGGATAAGATTGCCGATAAGAATCGATTTGGAACCACCTAAAATATTAGGAATAAAAAACAAGGTCATTGCCGGTAGAAAAACCATAATACATCCATTGATGACACCCGCTTCACTTTGTGGCCAAAATATTTTAAAAAAAATCTGTCTTTTACAAGCGCCTAAATCTTTAGCGGCTTCAATACAAGTGAGATCAATTGTTTTCATTGCATTGAATATGGGGAGAATCATAAATGGCAGCAGGTTGTAGATAAGGCCCAATAAAACAGTGGTATTGGTGTAGAGTAAATTCAGGGGTTTTTCAATAATACCAAAATAAAAAAAGGCTTTATTGATGATTCCATGGGATTTGACAATATCAACCATGGCAAATGTTCTGATTAATGAACTGGTCCAGAATGGAATGAGAATTAAAATCATGATCAATGTTTTATTTTTCAGTCCTAAAAGGAAAAAAGAAAATGGATAAGCGAGTATGCAGCAAATAAGCGTAGTGAGGCTTGCGAGAATGATAGAACGTAAAGCTATTTTTAAAAACAATACATTTAACAATTGTTGATAATGCGTCAAGGTCAAAGGAAGTTTAGCAACGTGTTGTATATCCGTGGTCATAAAACTGAGGCAAACTAAAAGTAACGCCGGTAAACATGAGAAAATAAAAAGCCACAGAATGACCATGTTGGGGATTTGTTTTTTAATGCTCATAGTGCAACAAAACCTCCCATCCAATAGGCCATTCCATGAAAACAGCTTCATTGATTTGATAATGAATGTTTTCTTGTTCCTCATCAAAAAATTCTGTAATAGAGACAATTTGACCGGAATTTAACTGAATGTTGAGATCTACCGTAGAGCCTTTATAAATAATATCTACAATTTTCCCTAAAATCTTATCGGTGGTATCCATATCTTTAAGTACTGAATAAACCTTGATGTCTTCAGGTCGAATCGATAAAAACAGCGGATCACCAGTACATACATTCTGAATACGTTTACATAGCACCTTCACACCCGCTATTTTTGTCACAATATGATCGGTAGTCATCTCATGAACAGAAATATTAAATATATTGGTTTCACCAATAAATTTTGCCACAAAAAGACTTTGTGGGTTTTCATAAATATCATGGGGTGTGCCGATTTGCTCTATTTTACCTTGGTTAAAAATGATAATTCGATCTGACATCGAAAGCGCTTCCTCTTGATCATGCGTGACAAACACGAATGTCATATTGAGTTCTTTTTGGAGTTTCTTAAGTTCAAGTTGCATTTTTTTTCGCAAACGATAATCCAATGAGCTTAATGGTTCATCTAAAAGCAACACCTTCGGTTGATTGATAATGGCTCTTGCAATGGCGACCCTCTGTTGCTGTCCACCACTCAATCTTTGAATATTCCTGTCTTTAAAGCTGTCAAGTTGAACCATATGCAGGGCTTCTTTGACTCTTTTTTCAATTTCAGGCTGGGGTATTTTTTTGCAATTTAAAGAAAATGCAACATTTTCATAAACATTCATATGTGGAAATAAAGCATAATTTTGAAAGATAGTATGCATGTTTCTGGTTTGTGGCGGCGTTTTATTGATATGTACGCCTTCCATATAAATATCACCATCAGCAGGGCTTTCAAATCCGCTCAAAATTCTGAGCAAAGTCGTTTTTCCACAACCGGAGGGACCCAGTAAGGTTAAAAATTCTCCTGGATAAATATCAAAAGTGATATCTTTAAGAATCGATAGTTGACCGAAGCTTTTTTTAAGGTTTTTAATTTCCAGTATTGGCCTTGCCAATTCAGGGGTACTTAACATGATTATTGACCCTTAAAACAAGACGATGAATGGCTCTATAATACCTAATTTTTAGGTAACACTCAAACTCCCTATACAATAGCTTGAAAAATACAAGTTACAGTTAACCAATATTATTAATTAAAAAGTAGTTGAGCCGCCTCTATTGTGCCTAAAATTCTTTTCAACGATTAGATTATCCTTCTTGCTGTATCTCTCAGAGTATTTACTAGGAATGGACTCTGGAGATATGGTTTTTTTACTATACTGTTCATCAAAAAGTATCAATGCCAATGTAATTTGAGACCCGACATCTCGAACATATTGAAAGTACAAACTGATAATGCTAATATAATAAGCATTAAACTATTAAAAAAAACATTTCAAAATTGGGGAGAATATAATGGCAGATACTAAAAATGAGAATATAAAGAATGAATTAATATTTAATCTTGAACTTGATGCCCCTGTCTCAGAGCCAAGTAGAGAAACAAGCGCTGCTGCATCAGGACCTTATCGTAACCCAGCCTTTATCCCAATTGCCAGTGCTTCATCAGCAACTGCAATTGCCGCTGCTCATTATACGAGAGCCCTAGTAAATGCTGAACCCAGCACAGCTGTATCAACCGCTTTGCAAGGATTGAGGCCCCAACCTGCTGTCGTAGCAAGAAATCTTAATACTATACGTCCTCATTGTTCTACCAACTCCCCAACATTTGGGGTGGGCCTAGGTGTACCAAGGACTGTAGGATTTTTTGTTCCCATTCGAGAAAACACACCATCCCCAGCATCAAGCGTATCAAGCGTATCCCCCACGCCATCTGTTTGATAGAACTGTAGTTGGTAAAGCTTTTAATCAAAATACAACAGGATGTTACCGTTTGGCGTGACATCCATAATTGCTGTCTATTCTATTGAGTGTTAAACTTCATAGCTGCAAAAACCATTTAGACAGTTTATGACCTTAAAACCTTTTGTACACCTTCGATTGCACACCGAGTTTTCAATCCAGGATGGCATGGTTCGAATTGATGACTTAATGCGGTTGTTAATTAAAGAACAGTCTCCAGCGATTGCGCTTACCGATTTTATGAATTTGTTTGCAGTGGTGAAGTTTTACAAGGCGGCCATTTCAAAGGGAATCAAACCGATAATCGGTTGTGAACTCGTATATTCATCTACCCCTGAAGATAAAACGTTACACTCTATTGTGGTTTTATGCCAAAACCTGCAGGGATATCATCATTTAACACAATTGGTTTCTCTTGCTTATGAACAAGGGCAAATTCAGGGAGTTCCCAGAATACAGTTAGACTGGTTGAATAATCATGCTGAGGGATTGATCGTTTTATCAGGTGCTTCACAAGGTGAAATTAGCAAAGCTATTCTTGATGATAAAATAGCATTGGCTGAGCAGATAGGTCTACGCTGGAAAAAAAATTTCCCAGGACAATTTTATCTGGAAATTCAAAGGGTAGGGCGGCCTAATGAAGATAAGCACAATCAAATATTGGTAGAACTGGCCAATCGGCTCCATTTACCATTGGTTGCCACCAACTCAGTATGCTTCTTAACGGAAGATGACTATGATGCGCATGAAGCACGTGTTTGCATTCACCAAAGTCGTGTGCTAGCTGATACTAGTCGTCCAAAACAGTATTATGAAAGCCAATATCTCAAATCAAGTCATGAAATGTACCAATTATTTTCTGATCTACCAGAAGCTTTAGAAAATACATTTGAGATCGCAAAACGTTGTAGTCTGCCTATGACGCTGGGCAAAAGCTACCTGCCTAACTTCCCCACACCTGAAAAGATGCCTGTCGAACAATACCTGACTTTGTGTTCTAAAAAAGGTTTTGAGGGCAGAATACCTTTGTTAAGTGGCCATACCGAAGTCCAAGCTTACATGGATAGGCTTGAAAATGAGTTGCAAGTCATCAATAAGATGGGTTTTTCTGGATACTTTTTAATTGTTGCAGATTTCATTCAATGGGCAAAAGACAATCATATTCCAGTTGGTCCTGGCCGTGGTTCGGGTGCTGGTTCTTTAGTGGCTTATGCTCTAGGAATTACCGATATTGATCCACTTGAGTACGATTTGCTGTTCGAGCGTTTTTTAAATCCCGAACGGGTTTCCATGCCTGATTTTGATATCGACTTTTGTATGATAGGTCGTGATCAGGTGATTGATTATGTAGCCAAACGTTATGGTAGAGAAAGCGTCGCTCAAATTATAACCTTTGGCACTATGGCGGCAAAAGCTGTGGTCAGAGATGTCGGAAGGGTATTGTCATATCCCTATACTTTTGTTGATAAAATTGCCAAATTAATTCCTCTGGAGATTGGTATCACCTTGGAGAGTGCTTTATCACAAGAACCTGAGTTGTTTAGACGATATCAGGATGAAGAGGATGTCAAAGAGCTATTAGATTTAGCTAAAAAACTCGAAGGATTAACCCGCAATGCGGGCAAGCATGCTGGTGGAGTGGTGATAGCGCCATCGCAACTGACCGATTTTACAGCTGTTTATTGTGAAGAGGGCTCCAATCAGAAAGTCAGTCAATTTGATAAAGATGATGTAGAAGCGGTGGGCTTGGTTAAATTTGACTTTCTAGGATTGCGTACACTGACCATCATCAATGATGCCATACATATTCAGCATCGAATTAGTGTAAGCGAAAAAATTGATATTTCGCGTATTCCGCTTAATGACTCTGCGACGTTTGACTTGTTGCAAAGTGGTCAAACTACAGCAGTCTTTCAATTAGAATCCCGTGGTATGCAGGAATTGATTAAACGCTTACAACCAGACTGTTTCGAAGATATCATTGCGTTGGTTGCTTTATTCAGGCCAGGTCCACTTCAATCAGGGATGGTCGATGACTTTATCGATAGAAAGCAGGGACGTTCTGAGATCGTTTATTTACATCCTGATTTAGAGCTAATCCTAAAACCGACCTATGGTGTTATTTTGTATCAAGAGCAGGTGATGCAAATTGCCCAGGTTCTAGCAAACTACACGCTGGGTGCTGCTGATTTATTACGTCGTGCCATGGGTAAAAAGAATTCTGAAGAAATGGCGCAACAAAGAAGTATTTTTCTGGAAGGTTCGTCATTGCGAGGCATTGACAGCAATATTGCTACTCAGGTATTTGATTTGATGGAAAAGTTTGCAGGATATGGGTTTAATAAATCACATTCTGCAGCGTATGCGCTTGTATCATATCAAACAGCATGGCTGAAATGTCACTATCCGGCAGCTTTTATGGCTGCTGTCTTATCATCAGATATGGATAATACCGATAAAGTGGTGCATATGCTCAAAGAATGCAAGCGTATGAAGTTAAGTGTTAATAAGCCTGCAATCAATCAATCTTTTTATCCTTTTACGGTCTCCAATGACAATGTGATTGCCTATGGTTTAGGGGCAATAAAGGGCATTGGTGAAGCGGCTGTGTTCATGATAATTAAAGAGAGAGAGGAAAAAGGTGATTATCTTTCACTTCAAGAGTTATGCAAGCGTCTAGACCTTCGAAAAATCAATAAACGTGTTTTAGAGGCCTTAATTAAAAGCGGTGCTTTAGATGATTTTAGACAAAATCGAGCATCACAGTGGGCACAACTAGAAGAGTCGATGAAGCTTGGTTCTCAAAATTGGAATAATGTACAATTGGGGCAACAAAATATATTCGATTGTTTTGATGAGGATGTATCTCCATCTGAATTCATTGTAGAGTGGCCCTTACAGAAGCTTCTTTTAGGTAAAAAAGAGACATTAGGATGGTATA
>JAKFUY010000187.1 GCA_021732495.1 Legionellales bacterium
ATGATGATTGATAACCTTTATCATAAAAAATCTTCTGGATTTTAACCATTGGTGCATTTTTAAGTTTATCTACCCAAGCAAGGTCGGTATTATTTTGCCAATACGTTAATAAATACTGAAAACACCATTCGCGCTGTAACTCCAACATATCAACACCCTAATTTGACCAAATAAAATGATAGATCCACGATCCGATGGTTTGAGGTTTGCCTAACAAATACCCTGATAAAGTCATATTGGGTAAAAATATTGCCTCAGGATGTGCGATATTTAAAATCCGTGCCATTACCTCAATAGTACCGCCTTTCTTTCCCTCTTTTATCAGCGGCAAGACCTGAATCAATTGCGCTTCCACGGTATAGCGCTGTAATTTTGACAATGTCGGCAAACTTAATCGAAATAATGCATCCGGGCGAAGGTACTTCCGATAGCTAGATGGTAGCTCAATATGACATTGCCAAGTGGTATGCGGAGGTTGCAGTATCACTAATTTTGCATCTTTTTTTACCATTGCTCCTGATTTTACAAAAGTATAAAAGAGCTTGCCTGCAAGTGGCGATTGAATATTTACCCATTGGCGATGTTGAAGACTTAATTTCTCATCTAAAAAACGTTTATTCTCAAGACTCAAGCGCCTTAGCTCTGCAAGCTGCTGGTGATAAAAGTCCTCGGTTAATACTTTTCTAATTAGCAATGGTTTCAGTTTAACTAATCGTCGTTTTTGATAAGCGATTTCTTGTTTTATTTTCTGGCAAGCAATGTCTAAGCGCTGCTTTTTTTGATGGTAATAGTTGTGAAATAAACGGTTATTTAGCTTATCAATTCGAAGTAAAAATTGCTGCTGACGGATAAGACTACCTACCTGCACTTTTGAATAAGAAACCACACCTGCCTCGGGTGCCTTGATGGTCACCAAAGCAGGATGCAGATTCACTTTAGCGATCACAGGATATTTAGGGGACCATTGAATTTGTGACAAACATAACAAGATGCAGATAATCATTAAAATCAACACCACGTAAATCCGGTAAAGCTTTGGAAACTCCAATGCCAGCACTGGAACAAAATTTTCTTTTCTTGGCATCATGATTTTTCCTATTGAACGAGGGCCTGACGTTGTAACCAGTTCTGCCAATCTGAATCAGCATACTCGGGGTAATCTTTATTGCTTATTTTCCTTAAAATCTGGTAGGCCTCATCATGATTATTAGGCTGTTTTAGTTTCAACAAACGGACTAACTGTGCCCCTGCCTCTTTAATCAATACCGGCTGATATTGTTTGTCTTCAGCCATTGCGTTTAGTAGAATTAAAGCTTTATTGCGTTCGGCCTCATCACAAGAATAGGTTGAATCAATAACCTTGTGTACAGGCACTTGAACATGAGGGTATTTTGTATAAAGTTCACCAAAGACCCTTAACGCATCATGTCGAATAAATGAGTTTTTGTCTTGCAAAGCCAATTGCAAATTGGCAGCAATCGCATCAGGCTTTCTTAAAAAACCCAATAAAAAAATTGCTGACCGTCGTCGTGCTAAATTAGGGTCATTTACTATGGTGTACTGAATAAACGATTGTCGCCTAGGCACCTCAGCACGAAAATATGCCAAATCCTTGGCAAAATAGGTGTGCTCAGGTGTAATGCAATGATAATCTTTACAATCCATTCGATTGGCATACTGTGGATGTGCTATCAGAAAATCCAAGGCCTTTTTTGTAAACGCATACATATTATCCACAACATCTGGCTTTTGGGGCAATCCGTAGGGTGGTTCGGGTGCCCCTTTAGATAAACCGTGCGTCACTTTAGGATCACAGATATTGATAGTGGTATAGAGCTGCTGATTATGGGGATAAAATACGGTATCAACGTTAACTGATGACAGTTTAAATTGATGCTTAATATTGTCAATGAGTTGTTGATATGTTTTTTTTAGTGAAGTGTTATCTCGATGTTGAATATTTAATAAGAGCTTTTTCTTCTCTAGACTTAATAAAGATTGGCCATAAGCATTCAATATTTTTTTACTATTTTCATCTGATGTTCCATACACATCAATATCATCTGCAAGACAAATATGACTCCCTAAAAATAAATAAAACCATAGAGAGTATTTTACGCAATTCTTAACGTTCATTATTAAATTTGCCCACCCTTTATACTTAAATGATTTGTAATATTTTGTTGATAAATCTTATCAATAGCACTGCGATAATCTTCAACTCGATGTAAATTATGTCGTTTTATCCAATAAAAATCGATAGATTGCTGCATCAAAAAATAAACAAAAATATCAAGCATCGGCAAATCTTCGCAACAATCTTCCAAGAACAAAAATTGGCCTTGTTCATTGACCTCCAAAAAAATATAGTGATCATCTGGGGTAACAATAAAATCTAAACAACCAAACACAATGCCGAGTTCTCGCATTAAAAACCGAATTTGTTGCTTCAATCGTTCTGGAAGGACATAAGGTTCAATTTCCAATTGATGCATATCCAATGCACGCCAATCGATATGACCTTCTTCGTATTTTTGTGAGTTGATACGCGCTGCGATAATATAATCTCCAAAACAAATCACACGAAGTTCATATTGTTTAGGAATGCATTCTTGATAAATTCCCGGATAAAACTGACTGCTGGCCTGCTGTAATGTTTCCAATTGCTCAATTTTAGAGGTATAAAAAACCTTAAATCCTTCAGTTTCTTGCCATACTTGATAGGTTAAAGGTTTATACACCACCCCTTTTCGCTGGTGATGCAAATAAAATTGCACAATCTCTGCATCAGAATTACTACACAAGGTTGCAGGGACCTGCATGCCCACTTCATTAGCAATCTTTAATTGCAAGAGCTTATAACTTGCTCGAACAGCCGCTTCCTTACGATTGACCCACCATGCCCCTGGGGCTAATTGGTAGGTAAAATTCTCATGAAATAATAATGACTCACGTCGATGAAATTTATAATCATCAGGATGAACCTGATTTTTTGCAAACTTAGGTTGTCTTGGACGACGCCACCAGACAACATCATAACCGACATGATTTAACATCTGAAAATCATCTTCTGTATGACACCGATAACCTTGACTATCTATACATATGGTATTTTTTTGACGGGTAGGAAAATCTGCACTAAATAAATTAACCACTTGATGATCATGCGATTGTAAAACGAGAGTAACAATAATGGCGTGAACATCATCTGGCTCAGTAACTATTAAAAAATTCATGGAGACCTCAAAAAACAAGATTGGACTGAGATTGAATATGCACACATTCCCTTGTCATGCATATTCAATGTTTGAAATACTATCGCTTAGAAATCGTAAATGACATCCCCGGTTTCAGCGGCTCCTGTAAATTTTAAGGTGTTATTAGACTGCATCTGATTTTTGCTTTGCTTGTCATGGGGATAAGCCACAGACTTTGCTAACTCATAAGCCAGAGGGCGATCGTAAGATTGGACATTTTCCATTGTTTTCTCCTTGTTGGTTTAAAAAAAACGTGCCTCTTTCACCACCAAATAAAACGGGTGAAAAAAAACTTTTGATACAGAAATATAAATTCGAAAGAAGGTTTCAAAAAAGATAAAATAGACGATAATGGGAGACATTGCGTACACTCCGTGTAATTTGTTGGCTTGCTTTTTCCTTAAAACAAATCCTATCAAAACAGAAATGATAAAGCAATCGCTCAATTCATTTATTTCTAAAATTAATTAAAAGGGGTTTAATCCACCCGCATACTGCATATTTGAGTAAACATAAGTCATATTCATTTAGCAATTTAGCAGAGATGATACTCAGTTAATCAAGCCGAAATATTCAAAGCATGAAATCAGTCCAGTCATAATCCATAAAAACTAAAAAAAACAGTTTGAGGATTTTTTGACCAATTGTGCTGCTATAATTAAGTTAAGAATAAAGTAATTTTGAGCTGTTATGCTAGACAAACTCGTTATAGAAGTTTTATTTGGATTGGGGGAATTGGCCGTCGCAGGAGTGCAACTGGCCTTTACAAAAGTCTCTAGCATGGTGAGCAGCAATAAATCTACAGCTACTGAAACTCAAGGGCCACCGGAACTGAATTCTGGCCAAACAGAAGCACTAAATAACTTGAACACACTTTCAGACACCGATAGGAACGCAACTCGCACGCTGTTACTAGAAAATCTAGATGCCATAAGCCAAGAAAGAAGCAAAAATTCAAGCTCAACAAGCCAAGAAAGTACAGGAAAAATTGTTTGCTGATCCAGCTACTTTATTATTGCCTCAACACTTATTGCCTCCAAGCATAAAATCCGCTAAGACTATAATTCCGCCAGCCCCTTATTTTAATGGCCTTAGAGCATTCGATGCGCAAATGAAAAAACTCGAAACAAAAACAGATAATCTTGTATCAAGGATAAGGACCACCGACATCTCGTTTAAAGATTTATGTGGTGAAATAGGTGAAAATTTGAGAGGATTTGAAAGAGAGCTAAAAGCTGTTAAGGCTGAACCAGAAAAACTTATTTATGGATTTCTGCTATTTTTTTAGTGGAATTCCAAAACCTCCAAGCCTGTATGAGCTCAACCAAGAATTTCTTAAAGAAACAAATGTTACAGCTATTGTAAATGCATTGGAAGGTGTCTCTACAAGTACTCATGGGAATCATAAAGATAAACTAAAAACCCTTGGAGGAATCCTAGTGGCTCAAATACAGCAAGTACTGGGAACGTTAGAAAAATCATTTCCTCCTAGACCGGTTGCTTCATTAAGTGCAGCGGCTAACCTCCTCCAGAAACATCCATTGAGTCGTAGCGATGAAAAAGAAAAACCAAAAACTGAAAAAGGAAATGGCCCCAGTTCAGAAAACCCAGGGCCACGAAATAAAGGAATCTAACACATTGTACTAGCCGATCAATTATTCCTGATCTTCGTGACCAACGTCGGCTACATGTTCTGCTGTGGCTTCAGTTTTTTCTTTAACTGGACGCGCTGGCCATTCTAATTTGACACGACCCTGCTTATCAATATCAGCCACCAAGACTTCTAACTCTTGGCCTTCGTTGATGATGTCAGTTACTTTCTGTGAGCGATCGGTACAGATCTGAGAGATATGTAATAGACCATCTTTATTTGGCAATACACTGACGAAAGCGCCAAATTCAACAATGCGCTGGACTTTACCAGAATATAACTTGCCAACTTCAACTTCAGCCGTTAATTGCTTGATTTGATTTTCGGCCTCTTTCAAAGCATCTTGATTTGGAGAAAACAGTTGCACTGTACCCGTGTCATCGATATCAATAGATACGCCTGTTGACTCAATAATACCCTTAATCGTAGCGCCACCTTTACCAATAATGGTACGGATTTTATCTTCAGGCACTTTCAAGGTCACAATGCGAGGCGCATGTGGAGAAAGCTCTTGACGATGCTCTTCTAAAGAATGATTCATAATGGATAGAATATGCAATCGGCCATCACGGGCTTGTTGTAAAGCTTGATGCATGATCGGCTCAGAAATACCTGATATTTTAATATCCATCTGTAATGCAGTAACACCCTTTTCAGTTCCTGCAACTTTAAAGTCCATGTCACCTAAATGATCTTCGTCACCAAGAATATCAGTCAGTACCACATAGTTGTCTTGTTCTTTAATTAACCCCATGGCAACACCGGCTACTGGTGCGGCAAGAGGAACACCTGCATCCATCATCGCCAAGCTTGCGCCACAAACGGTTGCCATTGAACTTGAACCACAAGACTCAGTGATTTCAGAAACAATACGCAATACATAGGGAAATTGCTCTGCAGTTGGAAGTACAGCAGCTAACGCTCGGCGTGCGAGACGTCCATGACCAATTTCACGTCGTTTTGGACTGCCTACTTGACCAGTTTCACCCACAGAATAAGGAGGGAAGTTGTAATGCAGCATAAATCGATCTTTCATTTCACCGGATAATTTATCCAAGGACTGCGCATCGCGCTCACTGCCTAATGTAACAACAGCTAATGCTTGGGTTTCACCGCGGGTAAATAAAGCGGAACCATGGGCTCTGGATAAAACACCTGTACGAACTTGGATAGGTCTTACCGTCACGGTGTCACGACCATCAATACGGGGTTCGCCACTTAATACTTTTTGACGCACAAGGGTTTTTTCTAGCGCTGAAAGCAAATCAGAATACTGATCTGCAGTCGCTTCTGGCAACCGTTGGCTGATTTCTTCACCAATCTTTGTATAAGCTTGATTGACTGCATCATGACGTTGCATCTTATCTTTATTAGCATAAGCGACATTAAATAAAGGTGTCGCAACTTCTTCAACAATCGCTTTCAATTGTGGGTCAACGATAGCTGGCTGCCATTGAATCTTAGGTTTGCCAACCATTTCGGCAAGTTCGGCTATTCCTTTAATCACAGACTGCATCATGGTGTGACCGTACATCACCGCACCTAACATGATATCTTCACTCAATTCTTTTGCTTCAGACTCTACCATTAAGATGGCATCTGCTGTGCCTGCCACAACTAAATCCAATTGCGAGGTTACTAATTGCTTCAAAGATGGGTTTAACAAATACACACCGTCTTTGTAGCCAACTTTTGCCGCAGCAATAGGTCCATTAAATGGCACACCTGACAGGGTCAAAGCAGCAGAAGTTGCAATCATCGCTACAATCTCAGGTGGAACTTCAGGATTTAATGATAATAAAGTGACAATAACCTGAACTTCGTTACAGTATTCTTCTGGGAATAAAGGACGAATCGGTCTATCAATGAGTCGAGAGATTAAAATCTCATCTTCCGAAGGTCGGCCTTCACGCTTGAGGTAGCCTCCTGGTATTTTACCAGCCGCATAGGTTTTTTCCTGATAATGAACCGACAGAGGGAAAAAATCATTTTTGGGATTAATATCTTTTTTAGCAACGACAGTCGCTAACACTTGTGTGCCGCCCATATCTGCAAAAATGGCGCCATCGGCTTGTCTGGCTATTTCACCAGTTTCCAACCTAATTTGGTGTTCTCCAAATTGAATCACTTTGGTTATTTTTGACACGGATGAGTCCTCAATATGACTAAATTTTTAAAAAAAAAGCGCAGAAAACTGCGCTTTTAAGAAGATTGCTTGAAATTTTTAACCAATAATTCTTAATAAGAATCTCTCAATCCTAAGCGCTGAATTAATGATACATAACGACTTTGATCTGAACCCTTTAAATACTTCAATAACTTGCGACGTCTATTCACGATGGATTGTAGTCCTCGACGAGAATGAACATCATTTTTATTGGCTTTAAAATGTTCTGTTAATTGTTTAATGCGATGTGTCATTAAAGAAACCTGGACTTCTGGAGAGCCAGTTTCATTTTTTCCACGTTGAAACTCTGCAACGATATCCGCTTTTTGCGCAGGGGTTA
>JAKFUY010000039.1 GCA_021732495.1 Legionellales bacterium
ATAATCACTATGAATTTCACTTTTTTTCATTTTTTTAATATTTTACATGAAAATCAACTTAAGACTTTACTACTGATCCGACCAGCCAGCTGACTTTTTCTGACCATACTGATTGACTTTAATTTCAACGACACTATGTAAATTTATTAAAAAAAATGATTAAATAGTGATGCGGTGTATTTTATTTAAACAAAAAACATGTTATAATACCTGAAAAATGGTGTTACTTATAAGGAGCATTTAAAAATGCCTTTCGTCCTTACATTCTTAGGTACTGATACTAAATTTTCAGCTAAAGACAATTTGGAAGATTATCCACAAGGAGAGACCTTAACACTTGCTAATTTACTATTAGTCAAAGAAGCCCCAACACACGCCCCATCAGATTGTGAAAATATCTGTAATCCCACGCATACCATTATTGATGGGCCTACCACTCTAGCTTCAGAAGTTTATCAACGAATGAATTTAGGCTTGTTTCGACTGTTAAACGCCGTTTCAAGAAATCAACAAGACTTACAAATTGTTGGCCATAGTAGAGGTGCTTGTGAAGCGATTTTAGTTTCTCATGAATTTGACCGAATAAAAACACTTTTTGATTCATATCCAGAAGTCCAAATAGAAACTCGCATCGCAGAAATTAGAGCTCAATTTAAACAAAATATTGTGCAGGGTTTAAATATTGAAGCTCTAGATGAAGCTACTTTTTTTTCAGCCGATAATCTTAAAGCCATTAAAAAAAATATTAGCAATGCAAATCTATCCTTATTTTTAATCGACCCCGTTCCTGGTGGTTCTTATTTAGGTATCGACCATGCTGCAAAAGCAGCAGAATTTTTGGTATCCCCTTTTGTTAGTAAAGTACCAAGTATCAAATGGGACGATCCTTTACTGTATCGACTGCCAGCCTGCGTTAATCACTTAGAGCAATTCGTATTTGAAGATGAACGTACATGTTGTTTTAAACCTATAGTACCGGTTAAAAGAGATGGAATGGATTATTATTCTGTGCAAAGCTTGCCAGGTCATCATGGCACAGGCTCAGGTAATCCTTATGATCAACAAAAAAAATTTCGTAACCCAGCTTATGAAATACATAAGACCTTAGGCGTTCAAAAACTAATCTTTACAAAATTAATCAAATTCTTACAGCAAAAAGGCCATGCCTTTGATACAACTGATTACCCTGAGCATTCTTCAATTTTAGGACATATAGCCAGAAAAACTTTAGCTATACAGGGCTTGGCCTATAATAAACATATTATCAAACTCAAAGAAAATATTCTTGAAAACATTGAATTATATAAAAGATTTGAACAAACTGCGTATCCATATCTTGGTCAAGAGCATGGTGATTCAAGTCCACGTCATGGTAACGGCAGCTTACGTATCATTCATCATGGTTCAAAGGAAAACTCAAACTTGTGTGATGTAATGCCAAATGGACGAACACACGAATTTTTAGATTGGGAACATATGGAACGGGTCACGCAATCTCTTTTAACAGGCCCATTCAATCATTTAGACCCAATTAATTGTATTCGTTCATTAAAAGAAGCAATACATAACAAAACTCCACATTTTAAAGCACTACAAAGTGGATTATTAACAAATATTATTAATGGCTTAAGTTGTGAGTTTATCGCTGAAAACTTAAACTTAAGCGCTGAACAAATCCCTCTTTTTTTAGAGGAACTTAATTCATTGATGGAAGAATTGAAAAGATTTGACGAAGCAGAGCATGAAAGCCACTTTACAATTGCTGAAAACGCATTAATAACAAATCTTAGGAAGAAGATAGTTCGATTTAATGAAAATCCTATTGAAATCATCCATAAAAAATTTCCAAAAGACATACAATCTCTTGAAGAACTTTTGTCAGGGCCTTCTATTCAATCTTCAGAATATGAAGGTGTTCGCACAGCATTTAATGCATTAAATGCAAACGGTAAAATTCAATCATTACCAAAATTGTCAGAATCACCATTTAACGCACAGATATTAGAGATATTTAGCAGATGGTCACCCGATCAAATCGAACGAAACAATCAGTCTGTGTTACCAAAGTTGTGTCAAAATTACAAAAAACTATTAGAGCTAGAACAGCTAATATTATCTTTTAAAGAAAAAGGGGATATTTATACTTCTAAAAAGTTTGAAGGTATTGAGCTTGACTTTGAAGTCATTCGAACAAATATTTTAGAAACCATGCGCAGATTTAATATACCATTAGATGAAGTGTATCGCTGTTTCAATGATCAAAATTCATACAATCATTTTTCACCATGTTTTTTTGAACAATGTCCTGATTTTGCAAGATCTTCAATGATCGAGCCTTTACATAAATTATCTGTGAGATTAGAAGATTTAAACAAACAAAGCGAAGAGCCAATTTGGCAAGTTCAAGTAAGAAATTTTTATGAACAAGTTTCCAGAGAATATTATCCACATGATAAAACACGATACTATCAAGACAATATAGCGCATGTAGAGCACAGGTTATCAGAATTAGTAAAAACAAATTCTGAATTAGACGCTTCTTTAGAAGAGACAATAAGGTTGCAACAATTTGTTATTGATAATAAAAACACTCTTCAATTCCTTGTAAACAAAGCTGGAACAACTTATTCCGTATTCCCTGGTTATCTTGTAGAACTTGAGCAACAACAGAAAACTCTTAATAAAATTGAACAGAATGTGATTGAACGTTTAAGAGTCATTGATGACGAAAAAGCTAAAACCCAAGTATTGCATACTCAAGGTAGAGGATTGGTTCGACTTTTTCTCGAGGATCAAAGTAATGATGCCAAAACGGAGCGCTTGTTTTCAGCAATTGTACATCTAAAACAGCAAGTTACTGCACCTATATTGTTAGGTGATAATTCTAGCTGGTATGAAAGTGAGATTACTAGATTCAATTCAATAATTGCGGAAATCAACTTGTTTGAGACTCACTTAGAGGAAATAATTGCTGTTGCTTCTCAAAGACAAATAATTCAGGACCTTTCCAGAACAAGGCAGGAATTAGTTGAATTAAAACAAGAAGCTACAAACCTAAAAGACAAACTGAGCCAGCTTAATCAGATTTATACAAGATTCCCTGTTCCTCAAACCCTCATTGAGCTCGACCAGGAATTACCAGTCTTTCCCGAACAACCTGATATTGCTGTATTAAATAATTTCCATAAAAGAACGATGGATGATATACAAGAATTACAACGGGTTATTGAAGCTTACACTATATTGAATCAAGAATTAAGAAATGAAGCAAAATGGCAATTTATAGATGATAAAATATCTCAATATGATGCGACTATAAGAAAGCTTCAACAAAGACAATCAACTTTACAATTACATATTGAAAGAATTACTTCAAATGCCAACCCTTTTTATGAGAACTGGTTACAGCAGTTAATAAAAACGACCACTGACTATCAAACACATTTAAATGCGCAGCATTCAAGTGAGCAATTGACTCATAAAAAAGAAATCATTGCTTCTCTCTTAGAGCGATTACATACTTCAAACCAACCGTCATATGTAAAAATTCATCAATTTCAGCAGTGCCTTGGAGAATTTGAAAACGAACTCACCCTCCATCGAGATGCCGATTGGAAGCGGTATCTAGGACTAATTGCAAAAAGTATGTTTATTTTTACCTTATTGGTTGGAGCTGTTGTAGCTGCATTAACCCCCTGTTTAGCGCTAGGCATTGGTATTGCAGTGGCCTCTCTTTTTAGCATGGGAACTACTGTCTATAAAAAACAATCTTTTGAAAACTGGAGTTTGTTCAGTAGTAAAGGAGAGATGTTTGTAGAAACTGTAAAAATTGAACCGGTTTGGGAAGGTGGCCTTTAAATAAAGTCTTTCCTGACTAATATTCATGGATGCTTGGTATTTATATGCACAACCTGGGTTTTAACTGAGGTTTTTTCCCAGCTTCTGGCATACGATAAACGAATTGTGGTATCAAGCGCTTTATCCGGATGTAAAACTGTAAAATCAAACACTTGTTGACCACCTGCTCCCATAAGTATTTGCTGACTTGATTGGTAGTAACTGCGACTTAGTTTTATCTTTTTGTTATCTTGGGTTGCAATAACCCAATGATATCCAGTGGTCGGATTAGAGGATAATGAAAAGCTAAAACTTTTAGCGCCTGGCGCTAACAAAATCTGCATATCAGATGCACTTGATGCACCTGATAGCAGAATCCCTGTCATCGCTAAAAATATTTTATTTTTTAGTTGTTTTTTTAGTGGTTTTTGCATCGGCTTTTAACTCTGTTGGCGTATGACAAACTGTTGGTTCGCAACAATCTTCTTTGTTGCAGCAACAACAATGCGATGAAGAACAACAGCCTTTGGACTTCCAAGAACAATTCTTAAGTAAGCATAATCCAGCAATAAATAAACCTAAAACAGCTACACCATCCGGATTCAAAATTGTTAATATAGTCGCAAATACAACAAGTACACCACCTAATATACTTGTCTTGCAGTGTTTCAACATATCCCAAAATCCACAACATTTTTTATCATTGTCCATAATATCCCCTTTAATGGTGTCAGTTACAGTTTTAGCATAGCCTATTTTTAGATAAATTAAAGCATTATTATATCTTTTTAATCAAATTGTTTTTAGAAAAATCCCACTTGCCACAGCCCTTGTTGAAAGAGATAATGATTTTTTTCTTTTAAGGATTATCGATGGATATGATTTACAATTATGGCTTTTTTTTATTAAAAACAATTACGATACTTGCCGCTGTTTTGGTGGTGATTGGTGCGATTGTCTCACAAAAAAAGAAGTCGCCTGGAGAGCTTCACTCACAATGTTTAAATGAAGAAATTAGTAGTCAAAAACTAAAGTTAACCAAAAAGTATAAGTTAAAATTTTCAAAAAAAGAGAAAAAACCCGAGCTTAAAAATCTTCCCAAAGCCTATATTGTCGATTTCAAAGGGGATATTAAAGCCACTCAAACGGAACAACTCCGTGAAGAAATTACCACCATATTAAGCATCTTTCAGCCTGGAGATGAAGTCATGATTCGTATTGACAGCCCTGGAGGTGCAGTCAATGGCTATGGGTTTGCAGCCTCACAATTAGAAAGATTACGAAATAACAATGTTTATTTTAGTGTCTGTATCGATCAAATTGCAGCAAGTGGCGGCTATTTAATGGCATGTATTGCCAATCGTATTTATGCCGCCCCTTTTGCAATCATTGGTTCAATTGGAGTTGTCGCTCAATTGCCTAACTTGCATAAATGGTTAAAAAAACACGATATTGATTTTGAACAAATTACCGCTGGTGAATACAAACGAACTTTAACCATCTTTGGAGAAAATACTGAAGAGGGTCGGAAAAAATTCAGGGAAGACTTGCAACTGATCCATACCAACTTCAAAAACCAGGTCAGCACTTATCGACCACAGTTGAATATTGAAACAGTCGCGACCGGCGAACATTGGCTTGCACGAGATGCATTGCAATTAGGACTTGTTGATGACTTAAAAACCAGTGATGACTGGGTTTTAGAAAAAACAGGAGAATTTCAAGTCATTCAATTACAAAAAACAAAAAATCAAAGCCTGCAAGAAAAGTTATTCAAACCTGTAGCGCAGTTTTTTTATCAAATAATCAAATAAACTGTGCTTATAGCACAGTTTATTTTTCTGTATCTGCTTTTTTCTTTTTAGTTGTCGTCGTTTTTTTAAGGCTGGTTTCATTGTCTTCCATGCCAGGCTCTTCGTGATGAATCGTAACATCATCCGTATGGGCCTGATAAGGATGTCTTTTTTTATACTCAGACACGATTTTTTTCACACTATGGACTACGTCATTAAAAAATGTTTTAGCCATACCACCCACTTCATTTAAATCCGGAAGATTTCCACTCATTTGCGCTCTCCTGTATCCGTACATTACTTCTCGGACCTTTTTAGTCCTTATCATCAGTATAGAACGAATTTTTATAAATATGTATAAAAAATTATTTTCGACCACAAATGATATATTCAAACCCCTTACAATTTTCATTGAAGCAGATGGCTCCCGTTCCAATTTGTTTAGAAGCATCCACACATTTAGCAACTGAATGTTTTATTACTTTGCCATATCCTTGCCATCGACAAAATGCATATGCAGCCTTGTTGCCACAATTTTTATGATTTTGACTATAACACCAGGCCAATGGTAGATGCTTCCATTGAGGGCGTGAAAACAATGTATGGCGATAATCTGATGATGGACGGCTATGATACTTGCGCTCGCCTTTGCACTCGATATAGTCAAAACCAGAACATTTCCAGCCCTGGCATTCATTTTTTCCAGAAACAAATCGCGTCAACCCAATATTTGGAGCCTGGTTGAATCGACTACTTTTTTCATAACCATTTGCCTTACAGTAACAATCAGCAATTTTTTTGCCACATGCAGATTTATCTTCGTTACAGTAACTTAATCGTTCGCCTTTCATCATAGGATGCCAAAACATCCTAAAGACTGTCGATTGTGGTGGATGTTGTGATGAAGCAAAACCCAATGGCATCCACAACATGAAAATCAGTACACAACGCATCATTTTATAGCTCCTTTATCCAGCCGAATAAATCACATCAATCCGTGAATCGATAAGTAATGACTTTAGCATATCCACACATTTCAAACTTGGATTTACATTCCAATCTTTCCCTAAATTTAAATTCACAGAAAACGCTTTATTTTGATAACTCACCGTCACGGGACAGCTTCCTGAGTGCATTTGTAGCATTGTTTTAAAATCATCGAATGAAAGCTGAGTTTGCTCATTAAAAAGAACTGTTAAACCTCGAGCATATTGTTGCCTGGCATCATCATAAGATAATATTTTTTGAACGACAATTCGAGTGGTTTGTTTTAAGGTATCTAAACTGAGCTCACCTTCAATAAGTACCAACTCACCAACACTAAATTGTGTCATCGACTCTGGAAGTTTTTCAGGAAATAATATCATTTCTAATGACACATCCCCCTGAGACAAACTTAAGATAATCAAAAGCTTGCCTTTTTTGGTAATCATTTTTCGCCATTCTGTAATCAAACCACACATACGAACAAGCTTGCCGCTGGTATGATTAACCTTGGATAGTGGGATGCAAATCGTTGTAAACTCTCGTGCAATTTCATCTGCAGGATGACCACTAATATACCATCCTAATGTCTCTTTTTCACCTAAAAGAAGCTTCTGTAAGGGCCACTCTACAATGAATTCAGATGGAGATACATCCTCATCAAAACAATCGAATATATTTTGTTGCCCCAATTGTACATTATTCCAATTTTGAGAACCAAGCTT
>JAKFUY010000177.1 GCA_021732495.1 Legionellales bacterium
CTATTATTAAATATGAAGGAATAGCATGGATTGGAAATATTAGCATTGATGATGAAAAGTTGCAGTGGCCAACTGATTTAAATATGCTAGCTACGTTTAAAAAATGGTTTCATATTGATATTTATAAGGATATCTATCATCTAGATATCTAAAGAGCAGTGGATAAAAAATTATTTAGCATCGAGGAGTGTTTATATTGGAGGGACCGACTGCAATACGTTTTATCCAGAGGAATCATTATTATTTAATCGTTCGGGGTTTACCGTCGCCATCAATGGCAACATATACAAATTCCCCATGAGCTACTTTATGATTCACAGAAGAGCAAAAGTTCTCAGTCCAAACTTCGATCTCCACATTGATGGAAGTACGACCTTGTCGGGTTTTTTTTACATAACAACTCACCAAATCACCTACTTTAACAGGTGCAATGAAGGTTGTATTGTTAATGGCTACCGTAACAATTCGACCCTGAGAAAGGGTTTTTGCTAAAACCCCCCCAGCCAAATCCATTTGCGATACCAGCCAACCACCAAAAATATCGCCATTAGCATTGGTATCGGAAGGCATTGCTAAAGTTTTAATAGCTAGAAACTCTCGTTTGTCCATTTTTAACATCCTTCAAGCATTTATATATTAATTTTAGCAGCTAATGGTGATTTCTAAAGTGATAGCGCCAGTAATTCAGTGCCGGTGGTTACGATTTATATTGAAATTGGCTAATAACCAAAGGGTTAGCCTCCAAATTATTAGCCATTACATGGATCAAGCTCATCATCCACACTAGATTGGGTGATTTAATCCTAAAAAAATCAGTTGAGCATATCGGCCACGATAAAATTTAGTAGTATTTTTTTCTTTTTTTAACGACCTCGTGATGCATTGAGATGGTGTTTTCAAATAATATTGGCGCCTTTAGCCAACAACCACCGAGATATTTTTCCAAGGCCTTGATTAAAATCATTTGCCATCTTTGAACATCTGTCAATTATTTAAAAACTCCATATTCTGCTTAGCAGAAATAGACGTAAGCTGTTTTCTTTTATAAGTTTAAATAACTCTAATAACGTCTGGGTCAATAGCACTATCGTAGCTCCGGAGAAATATTACGAACTATAGCCAAGATATTCAACATCACGTCATCACGTCCTTATGGATTAATTTACAACCTTATCCGATTTAAGCTTTTTAAATGCCAGCTGCATCGCATTGGGTTCTTCAGGACCTTTTTTCTTCGGTTCTGGTTTTTGAGTTTTTATGGGTTGCTGCTTTTTAGTCTCTTTTCTCACTGGTGCTTTATTTTTGGGTACGATGGGCACTGATTTAAGCAGTGGGAATTTCAAACTGAGACGTTTCTGGGCTAGATCATATTCTAACCATTCAGCCACTATCACATCACCTGAGGCAAACAAACATTCCAGGTCATTGACGTAATGGTCGCCCATTGCCGAAATGTGCATTAAACCTTCCACACCATCACCCAGATCGACAAACACACCATAAGACATGACTTTCGTTACCATGCCCCTAAAACATGTTCCAGACGGAATTTCAGCTAACTGCTGGGGGACATTGGTGGATAATACCTCGACTTTAAAGTGTCTTAAATTTAACAAGGAAAGCATTCTTTTAGCACGCTCATCCGCCAGCGTTGCCAATGGTTTTGGCTGTTGCAGCAAGTCATCTGCACTGACATTCAGTTGTTGCGAAAATGTATCCAATAAGGGCCTATCTTCGGGTAATAAAGGGGTGTTGTCAAAGCCATCTCCGACACTTAACATCCCTGCCCATCTGCAAAACTCTTGGGGTGATTGCTCCAAGGCCAGACGCACCTCTTCCAGGCAGGTATAAGGACGTTTCGCAATGATCTGATCTGCATTTAAACCATAAAATGCCAAAACATGCGCAGCAGTGGTATTTACATCCAAACCATTTTGATAGGCATAGGATAACAATAACTCATTCCATACCTGTGCCAACATTGCTTTAGGTAAACACTTCATGCGAGGTGACAACCATTGGAAGGCACTTACCTGAGTCCAAATGACCTCGGGGTTTTGTAAAAAATGAGCAACTTTGACAATCTCTTCAACGGCAGGTTGTTTCGCCTGTGAATTCATTATCACTTGGGTATAATCACCCGGAATGATGGTTAAATGCCAATTTAAATCTGAATAGCGAAGCTTGAATGTGTTTAAGCTTTTTTGAAGCACTTTCCGGGTTTCAGGTTTTGCCACCAAGCCAATGTCTTCAATCTGATGTTTGATCATTAACTTTGCTAAAATCACAACCGTTTGTTCGGCATCATAATCTGGGGCATAAGGATAGATCATGACATCATCGAGCACTTCACCTGCTGCATTGACTGCAAGCAACATCACACCCGATCGACCATGCGGATACATTAATAAAACGGGCTTCGCCCCAACACCTTTAAACATCAGCACTTGGCGCCATTTCAATTCTGCAATAGGCATCATTTGATCAACCATGGTGTCATACATAATCGCCATCAGATCTCGGTTTAATATTTTTTGAAAGTGCTGTTCCCAAAGCACATCAATTGCCGATTGTATCCAAGCATCAGATGCCTTTTCTTGCATCACCCAGGACAATTTTTTAGCTATTTCTTGTCGGCCCCAATCTTCACCTTGTGAATGCACAAAAACCAATTGCACTTGACCGGATTTTTTTAAATCCCAAAATCGTAGTACCAAGGAGGGGTTAATTTTCTTAATCAAGGGCGCAGGATTTGGCCAATCGGCCAATAAAGCTTTTGCAGTATCATTCGCCTTTGGTGACAATTGCAATTCCACATGACCATTTAAAAATAAGGATTGTCTTAACGATTGTAATAAATCTGGGGTTTCGCATTGTTTTAGTAACAAAAGGCTGCGCATTTCTTTCAGCATATCCTCGTCACCATCTTCAAAACATTCTTTAAGCAATGAAAGCGGATCTTGATCTTGATTGGTCAACAAAGCGTCAATAAAACCTTTTAATTGTTCCAGGGAGTACGCTTTTAATCGGTTTGACAAAGTGTAATGTGTTGACATCGCTATATCACACGGTAAAAATCGAGCAACCTGTGGCAAATGACTTTTTTCAATGGCAGGCAGTGCTTGCAGAAAAGCCTGTTCCCTGACATACGCTTGAACTTGTCGCCACTGACTAAAGCTAAGTCCAAAAGCATCCCCTAGCGCATAATGATGACAATAAGCCAAAGATTCCCCCGTTTGCAGATGCAAACAAGCCGCTTGCCATTGTGTGGGAGTTAAACGAAGATGTTGTGTGATTTGCTGTAATGAACCGTCTGCGACTATATTTACCATAACATTCCTAAAAAAAATAATACAACCGCTTATTCAACGGTCACTGACTTGGCTAAATTCCGAGGCTGATCAACATCGGTCCCTTTCGCCACAGCAACATAATAGGCCAACAATTGCATGGGGATACTATACACGATTGGTGCCAGTAATAGCGGGCATTCCGGAACCGTAATAAAGGTTGTTTGATTGGCCAGCCCATGCTCGAGCCATGACGCATCAGCAAATAAAATGACTTGACCACCTCTTGCCTGTACCTCTTGAACATTCGATTGCAACTTTTCCATCAGTGCATCTTTAGGGGCCAATACCACCACCGGCATATGACTATCAACAAGTGCTAAAGGCCCGTGCTTCAACTCTCCTGCAGGATAAGCTTCAGCATGAATATAGGAAATTTCTTTAAGCTTAAGTGCACCCTCCAAGGCCACCGGATAGATAATGCCTCGTCCTAGAAATAAAGCATGTTCTTTTTTCACTAACTCTTGGGCACAATGTGCAATAGCATCATTTAACGTTAAGGCCGCCTGACAATAGCCCTCAATGTGATGTAATTCCTCACAGATTTCTCGAGCAACGTCATCTTTGGCCAACGATGCCGTCAACATCAATAATGCCACCAATTGAGAAGTAAATGCCTTGGTGGAAGCCACGCCAATTTCAGCACCGGCCCGGGTAAGGAAAGCACTCTGAGACTCACGAACCAATGTGCTACTTGCAACATTACAAATGGCTAAAGTCGACAGATAATTCAAGCTTTTTGCCTTGCGTAAGGCTGCCAGTGTATCTGCTGTTTCACCCGATTGTGAGATAGTCACTAACAATGTATTGGATTGTACCACCACGTCACGATAACGGTATTCGCTGGCTACTTCAACTTGGACGGCAATATGCGCATAGGTTTCCAACCAATACTTAGCGATTAAACCTGCATGGTAACTGGTGCCACAAGCGACGATTTGAATGCGCTCGATTTGATTGATGACTTCGTTAAACTCGACGCCAAAACTTGCTCTGAGAATTGTTGGATTTTGGGCCCGTCCGGTCAACATTTCTTTTAATACACGGGGCTGCTCAAAAATCTCTTTAGACATAAAATGTCGGTAGTCACCCTTGGCAACCTGTACTTCATCATCGGGTAATTTCTGCCATATGCGTTCAACCAGCTGGCCATCATCATCATAAATTGAAGCCGTTTTCGGGGTTAAAAAGACTATATCCCCCTCTTCCAGATAGCATATCTTTTTTGCAAATGAACGCAATGCCATGGCATCAGAGGCTATATAATTTTCACTTGACCCTTGGCCTATCACTAAAGGACTGCCTTTGCGAATAGCCACCAATTCATTGGGGTATTCCAGATGCAGCACACCCAAAGCAAAAGCACCTTTCATAAGCTTCGCTGCCATTTGCACTGCGATCAGCAGAGAATGCGTGATTTGATCACAGTCGTGAATTAAGTGTGCGGCAACTTCTGTATCGGTTTCTGAAACAAAATCATAGCCTTTGGCGATTAACATCGCGCGCAATTCTTGGTAATTTTCAATGATACCATTATGCACCACTGCAATTTGTTGATTGGAAATGTGGGGATGCGCATTGCGCTCCGAGGGACGCCCGTGGGTTGCCCAACGCGTATGCGCCACACCAACATACCCAGGAATAGGATGTTCATGCGCCTTATTGATTAAAGCCTGAACTTTACCTTCAGTTCGCAACCTGCGCATTTCACCATGCTCATCGATGGTGACCAAGCCTGCAGAATCATAGCCGCGATACTCTAGGCGACGCAGTCCTTCCAATAAAATATCACTAATATCGCGCTGAGCAACAGCCCCGATGATGCCGCACATCGACTCACTCCTAAAGTTATATTATTTTGCATTATAAACCAACAATACCAATAGTCCCAGTTTATCACCTAAAAAAGTGTCTTTTTCATGACACGGGACTTTTCTCGTTGCCACTCTCGGTCTTTAATAGTAGCACGCTGGTCATGTGACTTTTTACCTTTGGCTAAAGCAATTTTGGCTTTAATCCAATAGCCACTCCAATAAAGGCTTAAAGGAATTAATGTATAGCCGTCTCTTTCTATATAACCAATCCATTGTTTATATTCCTCAGCATGAATCAAAATTTTTCTATCCCGCAGGGTATCTGTTGGAATATGAGCAGCTGCAGAGGGCAAGGGTTGAATCTGCGCTCCAAAAAGCCAGGCAGCACCATTTTTTAATAGCACATACGCATCTACCAATTGTACCCTGCCTGCTCTGAGACTTTTCACTTCCCAGCCCTCTAAGGCAAGGCCAACTTCCCATTCTTTTTCCATCTCATAGAGGAAGCGAGCCTTTTTGTTATAAATAATCTCAACCTGCGGGCTTTTTGCTTTTTTAGACATTAAACACATCACCTCAATATAATCATAATTTATTTTCTATTTTCGCAGAAATTGAGCAAAAGAAAAATACTCTTCTATTGACTAGAACAACAAGCATGCACACAATGAAGAATAACTTCAAAAGGATGATTGATATGCATAGTTCGCAGACAAAATTATTTATTCTAGACACCAATATTCTGATGCATGATCCCAATGCACTATTTCGCTTTCATGAACATGATATCTTCATTCCAATGGTGGTTTTAGAAGAACTGGATAAACATAAAACAGGCATTTCAGAAGTATCGCGTAACGTTCGCCAAACCAATAGAACCTTAGATGAACTTTTAACCCATTATAGACCCGAAGACATCCCTGAAGGAATACCTTTGCATACAGAAATGCAAAATGCATTGGGACGTCTGTATTTACAGACCGACTTGCTCGATGATGCCCCTCCTGGAAACTTGCCCGGTCAGAAAGCTGACAATCATATTCTGGGTATTGCGCTCAGTCTTAAAAAAAGACTCAAAGGCAAAGAAATCATTATTGTCTCCAAAGATATTAATTTAAGAATCAAAGCAACAATTCTTGGTATTTTGGCAGAAGACTATTATAATGACAAAGTTTTAGATGATGTTAGTCTTTTGCACAATGGTTTGCATCTTTTGCACAATAATTTCTGGGACTCCAATAATGACAATGTAGAGGCCTGGCAAGTGCAAAACCAAATATTTTATAAGATTTCGGGTTTGGATACAGAAAACTGGTTTCCAAATGACTGTCTACTCAGCGAGGATGAATCGTTTAAGGCCATCGTCAAAGAAGTCAAACCCAATGAGGTCACGATTAAACTTGCAAAAGATTATACGATTGAAAAAAATGCCGTTTGGGGAATCACTGCAAAAAATAATGAGCAAAATTTTGCTTTAAATTTGTTACTTGATCCTGATATTGATTTTGTCACCTTACAAGGTCCTGCTGGGACTGGTAAAACGCTATTAACAATAGCCGCAGGCTTGACGCAAGTTTTTGATCATTCCCTTTATAATGAAATTATTATGACCAGGGTTACCATTCCAGTAGGAGAAGATATCGGATTTCTCCCTGGAACTGAAGAAGAAAAAATGACGCCTTGGATGGGTGCGTTAATGGACAATCTAGAAGTGTTGCATGGCCGTCAGGATGGCGGGGCCTTTGGTCGAATTGCAACAGAGGACTTGTTAAAGAATAAAATTAAAATTCGTTCTTTGAATTTTATGAGAGGTCGAACGTTTTTAAAACGGTTCATTATCATTGATGAGTCACAAAACTTAACCTCAAAACAAGTGAAAACCTTAATCACAAGGGCAGGTCCTGGCAGTAAAATTGTATGTTTAGGAGATATCAAACAAATTGATACGCCATATTTATCAGAAACAAATTCTGGATTAACTTTTGCCGTGCATAGAATGAGAAATTGGGAATATAGTGCCCATATCACCCTGTCTAGGGGAGAACGCTCTCGATTAGCGCAATACGCGGCTCAACAACTGTAAGGAGTTTTTATGACTACAACCGCGATTACCTATGATGATGTATTAATGATACCCGCTTATAATCACCATGAGTC
>JAKFUY010000114.1 GCA_021732495.1 Legionellales bacterium
CTCCGCCAGTTTGTAAGCGCCGAACTTTTTGGGCGTCATTTTTCAAATTCACAAACACCCCTTCGAACCACAGTATTCATAGGCTTTAGCGCATTTTAGTCGCTCGACACATGCGTACCTAGAAAATCACAAAATCACCAGTTTTACCCCAAAATCTCCCTTTTTGTTCTCCGTTTCTCCGTTACATGTGAACGTCCGACCCGAAGGTACGCATGTCCAGAACCCTTGATTTTACTGAGTTTTCTGAAAACTGGTCTCGAGGTTCGTTATTGGGGTGGAGACTGGCGTATGTACCCGTAGAGCGAGAATTTTCTGCTGAAATGCACTTAATATGGTAAAATTATACTAGGGAATCTTTAGGTTAATCAGTGAGTTATCTGGTTAAATAATGGGTTCGTTTCAGGTTCTGTGAGGGCTATAAAATGAGGATACAGCATGCAAGTAGAAGTAATTAAAGCCACTATAGAACAGAAGCCCGTGCTGGCTAATCTATTAGAATTATACGCCTATGACTTCACAGAATTCTGTGGCTTTGATATTGGTGATGATGGTTTTTATGGATATGAGCGCCTGCCTTTGTATTGGACAGAGCCAACTCGCTTTCCCTATTTGATTTACGTTGACAAAAAAATAGCCGGGTTTATTTTGGTACAACAGGGATCCCCTATTTCCGATGATACGACGGTTTGGGATATTTCTGAATTTTTTGTCATGAAAAAATACAAACGACATGGTGTTGGTACTGCGGCCGCTCTTAAGATATGGGAACAATTTAAAGGCCCGTGGCAAGTCAGAGTATTAGTGGGCAATCACATAGCCTGTTCATTTTGGTTGCAGGTAATTAAAAAGTTCACTTCAGTAACCCCTGCTAAAACTGAGGCAACCATTAAAGGAGAGGACTGGATTATTTACGCATTTGAATCAAAAGACAGGAGTGGCATATGAACGCTCCATTAATAAATTTATACCGCCAAGCCGAAGATTATTTTTTTGCAGGTGCTAATACTATCCAAGGACTTCCATATGTCAAATGAAAACCCTAAAATTAATGCTGTTGAACATAGCCTGCGCTATAAAATTCAAATCACAGAAAATGAAAATCGCCCGATGACATTATCCGAAAGAATGGCTCATTATAAAGTGCCTGGGGTTAGCATTGCCGTGATTAATCAGGAGCAATTGGAGTGGGCTAAGGCCTATGGTACGGTTACATCCACCCCGGAAGCTATAAGCATTGATAGCGAAACCTTATTTCAAGCCGCATCCATTAGCAAAGCAATCAATGCCATGGGAGCTTTGTTATTAGTCCAAAATGGTCTGCTTACGCTGGATGAGGACGTTAATTTGTATCTTAAATCTTGGAAAATTCCCGAAAGTGAATTCACCCACCATGAAAAAGTAACGCTCAGGCGCTTACTGTCTCACAGCGCGGGAATCAGTCTTCAGGGTTTTCCCGGTTACACAACCGATACGCCTATTCCTAGCACGCTCGATCTATTGGAAAGCAGAAAACCAGCAGTAGAAACCGATCTGTATCGAGTTCTGCAAGTGCCTGGAACGACGTTTCAGTATTCAGGAGGCGGTACAACTATTATTCAGCTTCTTGTTGAAGACATTACTGGTGAAAGATATGATGTATGGATGCAACGAAATGTTTTAACACCATTGCACATGAATCAAAGCACTTTTACTCAACCACTGCCAAGAGAGATGGAGCACCATGCAGCTCACGGACACCAATCAAATGGCACTCCCGTGAGCGGTGGCTGGCATGTCTATCCTGAAATGGCCGCCGCTGGATTATGGACAACGCCAACGGACTTAGCGCATTTTATTGTTGAGGTTTTAAAAATGCTGCAAAAACAAGCCGGGCTATTACAACCTACTCTTATTCGGGAAGCTATCACGTCACAAATTCGAATTACACAATGGTATGGTGACACCATCAGCGAAGCCAGTGGACTTGGATTTTTCTTGGCAGGTTCTGCAGAAAATCTCAAAATTGCCCATGATGGTGGCAATGCAGGTTTTATTAGTCGTTTTATTGCTCTTCCAGAGCAAGGACAGGGGTTTGTAATTATGGTTAATAATGAAGGCGCTTTCGGCCTGATTGATGAAATTACGCATAGTATCGCCGATGTGTATGGTATGACCGGTTTTGAGTCAATTGAAAAAACCGAAACGAGCATTATGGATATTGCTCATTACCTCTGCTTTGTAGGTGTTTACAAATGTGAGGACGATGAATTGACCATCAGCCAGCATGACGATAAATTATTTCTTTCATTCCCTTATACTCAGGAAATGCAGCTACGCCGAGAAAGGGATGACTTGTTTTTTGTTCAAGAGGGGTCCGATGCCGTGAAATTAATCGGATCACAAGATCATGGTTGTAAAGTGCATATCATTAGCCATGGTAAAGAAACTATATACATAGGCGTGCAGTAAGGCACAATTTAAAAGAACTTTTGGAAGATAAAAGTTCGTTGTTTATGCTTGGGATGATTTTGAGGTGCAAAGACGATGCTAATAAAGCCTGACCTTCGGGATGAAAAAATCATTTCGTGTTTACGGGATGCCTATGGAATAGATGTAGCAACCATTGCATTTCTACCTCTTGGCGCTGATTTCAACACGGCTGTTTATCGCGTTACAACAAATAACGGATCAGATTATTTCCTCAAATTAAGGAGTGGTGAATTTTTAGAGGCTTCGGTATCAGTTCCAAAATATTTGGCGGATCTCGGCATCAAACAAGTGATCCCACCTCTTGCAACCAAAATCGGGCAACTTTGGACAAGCTTGGCATCGTTCAAAGCAATTCTTTATCCTTATGTCGAAGGCCATAATGGCATAGAAGCCAAACTATCAGAAACTCAATGGGCTCAATTTGGTGCGGTCATTAAAAAGCTTCATGAGCTCGATATTCCTGCATCAATAACAAAAGATGTGCCACGAGCGACATTCTCTTCTAAATGGCGAGAAACCGTCAAATCATTTCTTGGGCGCATTGAAAATGAGGTTTTTGAAGAGCCTGTTGCTGTAAAAATGGCACTGTTCCTGAAATCCAAAAGCAGCGAAATACTTAAACTTGTGGAACGCGCTGAAAAGCTTGCTACCACGATCCAAAAACAGCCCCTCGACTATGTTTTATGCCACGCTGATATGCATGGCTGGAACCTCATTGTTGATAAAGAAGACGCCCTTTATATTGTTGACTGGGATACGCTCATCTTTGCTCCTGTCGAGCGTGATTTGATGTTTGTTGGCGCTGGCATTTGGGATAGTGGCCTGACAGCCTCCGAAGAAGAATCGCTATTTTATCAGGGCTATACTCAGACAAAGATAAATCAGGATGCGATCGCCTATTACCGCTTCGAGCGCATTATTCAAGACATCGGCGACTATTGTGAATACATCTTTCTGTCTGATGAAGGTGGTGACGATCGGATGCGATGCTTTGAACACTTACAGCCCGTTTTTCTGCCGAATGGTGCAATAGAGAGAGCTTGTCAGTCCGACAAGATGAGGGAGATTTTATGAAATTATATTTTATAGGCGGTGCCAGTGGCAGTGGTAAAACGGCCGTGATGCCTCATTTAAAAAAGCTGTTGGGAGATGGCATCGCCGTTTATGATTTCGACGATATTGGTGTGCCTGACGATGCTGATAAAAAATGGCGTCAAGAATCCACCGAGAAGTGGCTACAGAAATTATTAAAGGATGGCAAAGATGCCTGCTTGCTTGGTCAAATTGTTTTAGGCGAGATACTGGCATGCCCTTCCGCTAACCAAATAGGCAAAGTCAATTTCTGTCTTTTAGACGTCAGCGATTTCGAACGTATTCAACGGCTCAAAAAACGTAATACCTATGGTGCTGATCAAAACATGCTGAATTGGTCCGCTTGGCTTCGCATGCATCACCAAGACCCGCAGTGGATGCAGCATGTGTTGCTTGATGATTGTTGGCAGGGACTAGATTTTAGCGCTTGGGATCGACTTGTGAATTGGGATAGCAAAGCATTAGTTAAAACCTTGGACACCACTAAATTGGCAATAAAACAGGTTGCGGAGTTTATCGCTAACTGGATTAATCAAAAAAATAGTCATAATGGAGAGCCAATACCAAACAGTACATACAAAGTAATCGTAGATCACAACCCCAGCCAGGCTGATAATGATGCTTTGGTGGAAGGACTTGTTGTTCATTATGAACGCCTAATAGGCGAGCCAAGAGACAAAGAGTTTTCAGTGTTTTTAAAAAATGACTCGGGCGAGATTTTCGGCGGCATACAAGCGCATTTTGATACCGAGCAAGTATATGTTGAAGTGTTGTGGGTTGATGAAAAACTCAGAAAACACGGTTATGGTACAAAATTAATAAATGCAGCAGAGCAGGAAGCTGTTAAGCATGGCTGTGTTTTTTCTATAACTGATACGTGGTCTTTTCAAGCGGAAGAATTTTATTTGAAGAATGGCTATAAACCTATGGGCGAGATAAAAGAATACTGGCGTGAACATTCAAGAATTTTTCTTAGGAAGACATTGTGAATCGGGGTATCACTAATCAAACAGAAGGCATTATATGACATCCGCAATAATACCATTTGAGCAGGCTTCATACCTAACGCAAATTATAAGACTTAGGGCGCTTGCAACAGATGTTGTTAAGAAATTCCCGATTAAGGTTAAAACCCTTACTTTCATACGGAATAATGCTAACGCAATATTTCGAGTTACAGACACACAAGATAAAAAATACTGTTTACGAATACATCCGGTTGATTACAACACCGAAGATGCCATTCTCGAAGAATTTAAATGGCTTGATATTATTTTAGAGACAACGGATATACGGGTACCCAAGCCCATTTACAGTCATGAAAAAAAATATCTTGCCAAACAAAAGCATACAGGAATATCTGGCCTTAGATATTGTGATATGTTGGAATGGTTAGATGGAAAATTTTTATGGAAAGGTATTAATAAAAAATACGCCTACAACTTAGGGGTGTTAATAGCCAAGTTACAAGCTAATGGGAAAAATTTGCAGATTAAACACCGTTGCGATTATTGGGATGCAGATGCATTGGTGGGCGCAGAAAAAGCAAGATGCAAAAATGTAGAGCATCTTTCTGATATATCTCATGAACAGCAAAAGATCATTACATCCGCTAAAACTTTCGCACATGAAAAATTAAAGGGATATCAAGCATCATATCCTGATAAATTTGGATTAATACATGGCGATCTCAATCCAAATAACATAATTATAAAAAACAACCAGTATGGAGCAATTGATTTTGATGATTGTGGCACTGGATTATATGGGGTTGATTTAGCGACACCACTAATTGCATTTGAACATTTGGAAGAAGATCAAGGAAAAAATTTCAACGAATTAAAAGAGGCTTTATTTTTAGGGTATTCAGAATACATGCCATTAACGCAAATGGATATTGATATGAGCCCCTATTTTATGCTTGCCCTAAAACTCCATACCTTAGGCTGGGTGGACCTAAAAAAGGATAATCCAAAATTGAGACCATGGATCCTAAAATGCACCGAAAGCACTATTGCGTTTTTTGAATCAACAAAATGGAAAGATCCCCTATGAACAACAAAATATCATTTGAAAATGAGAAAGAAATTATGAATACCGCTTATGAATTATCTCCTGCTACAAGCGAAGAAGCAGAAACGCTCAATGATAAAATCAATGCTTTTGTTGCCCAGCAAGTTGCATTTCACGGCGATACGGAAGTTTTGAAAGATTATGTTATCAAAGAAAACGGATTAATTATTGCTGGCATTAGAACTTGTTTTTATCTAGGTGAATGCTTGGCTATTAACGTGCTTTTTGTGGATGAAAATCATAGGCTCAAAGGATTAGGCGCTTTATTACTTAATCAAGTTGAAGCTGATGCTAGAGTTATGGGGGCCAAGCTGAGCCATTTAGATACATTTAATCACCAAGCTAAAGATTTCTATTTAAAGCACGGCTATGAGATTTTCGGTGTTCTCGAGAATTGCCCTGCTGGAAACAAACGCTATTTCATGAAAAAAATATTATGAAATTTTAGGAGCCCAACAATGAATAACCAAGGAAAATCTTACGATAACATTGCAGAGGGTTTTGCTAAAATGCGGGATTCTTTTAATACTGAGCAAAAATACCTCGATGCATTAATAAATTACATCCCTGAAAAATCTCACATCCTTGATATTGGTTGCGGATCTGGGTTTCCTATCGCTAATTATTTTATTGAGAAAAATTTCTCTGTTACCGGCATTGATGGGTCGCAAGAATTGCTGAACATCGCTAAAAATAAATGCCCAAAAATGCGTGGTTTATATGGTGATGTTCGCACTATTGAATTCAATGAAACGGTTGATGCCATTGTTGAGTGGTGGTGCCTTTTTCATCTTCCTAAATTGGATCACGAGCTCATGATTGCTCGGTTTGCACAATGGTTAAAACCAGGTGGAATACTTGAATTTACAAGCGGAGACAGTGAATTTGAGGGAACTGATAGCAATATGCTTAAAGAAGAGCTTCATTTTTACAGCCTCGATCCCGCAGTTTACGAACAACATCTTAAAAAATATGGTTTTGAAATTCTTTTAAAAGAAAGTGATCAAGATCAGCATCTTGTTTGGATAGCAAAAAAGAATGGCTAACGATAAATTAAATGACGCCCTTGAATGGGCCATGACGGCTCTACAACAAACTAAACTTCATACAGAGATCGTTGTGCAAACGCCTTGGTCCAGTGTGGTGAGAATCAACACGGGGGATGAACTTTTCTATCTTAAAACCACCCCAGCGCTTATTGCTTTAGAGGCTGACATTATCAAAATATTGCATGACCAATTTCGTGCACCTGTCATTCCGCACCTAAATTCTGTATTTAATCTTTCGAGCCCCCATTGATCAAAATTTAACCTTCAACTTGCGCTCGATAATTTATACATAAAAGTGAAGAATGTTGATCTGTATGACTAATCAGAGCGCAACCTATTGATCAGGTTTGCTTTTTTTAGAAAAAAACTTGACACGGATCCGCGTTTTTGATCTATTACTCACTTTTGGTGAGAGAAAAGTGAACCTACCAGATTACACCTCTAAATCCATTGACCATCTTGG
>JAKFUY010000107.1 GCA_021732495.1 Legionellales bacterium
TGTAGAGCCCCCGATTATGATGACTGGAGTACCGTTAACGAAGAAGGTTTACATGGATTAAACGGTGATATTTTAGTATGGAACCCGGTGCTTGAAGATGCTTTTGAGATTTCATCGATGGGTATACGTGTTGATGCAGAAAGTTTACAAACGCAATTGCACTTATCCGAGGTAACTCAACGTACAGAGTTGGCTTGGCACCAAGCATTGTTAAATGGAAAATTCCCCCAAACGATTGGTGGTGGAATTGGACAATCTCGACTGGTAATGTTGTTATTGCAGATGCAACATATTGGTCAAGTGCAATGCGGTGTATGGCCCAAAGAGGTATTCAAAAACTCTGAAATTGTTTTACTGTAACGCTATACGATACGTACTTTTTGACCAGGATGTAAAAGTCGGGCATTCATGGTTGGATTCAAACGCTTTAAAGTGTTTGGCGGCAAATGATTGATGAGCGCAATTTGATTTAATGTATCTCCCTGCTTGACTGTATAGTAGGGATTTCCATTTGTTTGCCGCCAAATAACCAGATATTGGCCAGTTTTAAGTTCTCTAGTTGTTAAGTGATTCCATACAATCAGATCTCTTTGAGATACTTGGTATTTTTTTTCCAATTGCGGCAAATCCTCATGCGCTTGAACAATATGTAATACTTTATAAAACTTTGGAGCCAGTGGTCGAGGATGATATTTAACCAACTCATAATGAGATAAGCTCGCTGGTAGATGTAATATTTGACCTGGTCTCAAAGGATGTTGGTCAAGATGATTCATATTGATTAATAAATTTGGGCTGGTATGAAAATGCGCTGCAATTGAAGCTATGGTTTCTCCTCGTTCGACAATATGTTGTTTGAAACTGTTGTTTATATGCATGGGCAGCAACGCCAGATTTTTACTAAATTGGGCTACATGATTGGTAGGAATAAGTAATTTAGATGGAATATTCGGTGATGTGGCCCAGTGATTAAACCCAGGGTTGAGTTTTAAAAAGTCTTTAAAAGAAATACCAGCCAATTTTGCTGCCTGGTTAAGATCAATTTGTTTAGCCACATGCACCTCAGTAAAATAAGGCTGATGTGGAAAGTAGGGAAGCCTGATATGGTATTTTTCTGGGTGAGCGATAATTTCTGCCATCGCTAGAAGCCGTGGGACATAGATATGGGTTTCTTGCGGCAAGGGTAGGTCCCAAAACGTGCGCTCTGAAGGTGGGTTGGCTTTGAGTAAGCGTTGAATAGTACCCTCGCCACAATCATAGGCCGCAATTGCTAGTAACCAATTACCATGAAAAAAACGATGTAGATAAGTAAAATAGTTTAAAGCGGCATTGGTCGAGGCACCAATATGTCGACGACCATCCATCCACCAGTCACCTGTGATTCCAAGGTCTCTTCCGGTTTTTGGCATTAATTGCCACAAACCTGCAGCCCCTGCACCTGAATATGCAAAAGGATTATAAGCACTTTCAAGCATGGGAATGAGTGCTATCTCTCCAGGAAGATGACGTCTTTGAATTTCATTGATGATGTGATAAATAAAAGGTTCTGCAGATTTGAATTTATTTAAATATGCAGGATGAGAAACCAACCAACGAAGCTGTTGTTGGACTTCAGGGCGCGACAATTGATGGTCGATTGCAAACTGGCGTCTGACCACATTCCAAGAATCATCGACCAATTGCGCTAGACTCAGTTGAGAAAAAAAAATAAAAAAAACGCAACGAATTAATAGTTTGTATAATTGTGATATGAATTGCATCATTTCATTGTAATGGTTTTCTTAGGAAAAGCAAATATCGGAAATAGCAGAAGAATATGCTAGAAATGATGAATGAAACTCAATGGAATGGTAGCCATTGTTGTGCAGCATGTAACACGCGAAGTATTAGAATGACAAAGTCGTCTTCTTGGTACACAATGATATAATTTGCCCACACGACCAATTCCCTGGTTCCTTCTATTCGACCAGTACGTCCTATTTTAGGGAAATCTAGCAGTTTTAAGACTTTCGCCTCAATATCATCCTTGACACGCTGAGCCGCATCGGGATTGTCATCTGATATATAGCCTACAATCGCCAAAAGATCGGCACGCGCTAAAGCTAACCATTCCAATTTAGGCACGGCGGAGCTTCCGATCGATTAATTTTTGAGCCTCGTCCATTACTTGTTCATGAGATACAGCGGGCTTGGTGTCAGCCAGAGCTTCTTTTACCTTGTCACGAAACCAGGCATCATGTGCTTTCGGATCAGCCGTTAATCCAACGGGTAAGCCGCCTTCTTTGGATATGCGAGTCAGTAAAATACGCACGGCATCAGATATAGTTAAGCCAAAACTTGCAAGATTTTTTGCTGCATCAGTCTTTAGCTCCTCATCCACGCGAACATGCAACATTGAAGTATGCGCCATGGTGTTTTCTCCTATTACTAACTTATATATTTTAATTATATGTCTCAATTGAGTTACATTCAAGTTTATGAAAAAATGCTTTCGTTGTGCATTATCATAATAACAAAAAAATCAGTGGTAAACTCAGGGCGTTGGCATCCAAGTTAAAATGAAAACAGCTGATTAAGAAAAGCAAATGTCGGAAATGGCAGAGGAATATGCTAGAAAATAATATTTTTTTTCAGAATATGATGACAATATAAATGTTGACTTTAAGTCAAATTCACCTCCAAAGAGGAACCAAGGTTTTATTTGACAATACCTCGGTTGTTTTATTTAACAAGCAAAAAGTGGGCGTTGTTGGAAAAAATGGCTGCGGCAAATCGTCTTTATTTGGGCTTATTACAGGGAAGCTTCATGTTGATGGTGGTGATTTTCAACTACAAAACCAATTAAGAATCAGCACGCTTTCTCAGGAGCTTCCTGATAGTGAACAACTGGCTTTAGATTATGTACTTGACGGGGATGAAGAGTATGCCTATTGGCAAACAAAACTCAATGATGCCCAAGTGCAAGGTTGTGAGCAAGACATCATGCTAGCCCATGAGCATCTGATACAAATGGGGGCTTATGCGAAACCTTCAATGGCTGCATCCATTTTAAATGGCCTGGGTTTTACAACCTCACAACAATCCCAACCGGTAAAGTCTTTTTCAGGTGGTTGGCAGATGCGTTTAAGTTTAGCGCGCTGCTTGATGCGACCTGCGGATTTATATTTACTCGATGAACCGACTAACCATTTGGATTTAGAAGCAATTGTGTGGCTAGAAAAATGGATTCAGTCTTTACCTGCTGCGGTGATTTTGATATCGCATGATAGAGAGTTTTTAGATAATGTGGTCGATAAAATTCTGCATATCGACCAGCAACAATTTAAGCTGTATAGCGGTAATTATTCTTATTTTGAACAAGCACGTGCGCAACAATTGTTGCTGCAACAAACCATGTTTGAACGCCAGCAAAAACATATACAACATTTGATGAGCTTTGTAGAACGTTTTAAAGCCAAAGCCAGTAAAGCAAAACAAGCTCAAAGTCGTATGAAAGCCATTGAAAGAATGGAAGTGGTGGCCCAAGCCCATCTGGATAGTGAGTTCGATTTTGAGTTTTACCCTGTCCAAGCTTTAGGAAATCCACTACTAAAATGTAATCATTTAAGTGTTGGGTATCACCCAGAGAAGGTGTTACTCAAAAATATCAATTTTTTAATTCAGCCCCAAGATAGGATTGGTTTATTAGGTCCCAATGGAATGGGTAAGTCGACTTTTATTAAAACCTTAACGGGAGAGCTTTCTCCTTTATCAGGGGAAATTATTGTCAATTCCAATTTAAAAGTTGGCTATTATGCACAACATCAATTGGATCAGTTGGATTTAAGCCTATCCCCATTACAAACCATTCAGGCACTTAATCGTAAAGCAACCGAACAAGAGATTCGAAATTTTCTTGGCAGCTTCAATTTCCAGGGTGATATGGCTTTAGCCAATATCAAATATTTCTCCGGCGGTGAGCGTGCTAGATTAGCTCTATCCAAACTGGTATGGCAAAAGCCAGATATCTTGCTTTTAGATGAGCCAACCAATCATCTCGATCTGGAAATTCGCACCTCAATTGAAATCGCACTACAAAGTTATGAAGGGGCTGTCATTCTGATTTCGCATGATAGACATCTACTTAAAACCACCGTCAATGACTTTTATTTAATCTACAATGGCGAACTAACGCCATTTACGGGTGACTTGCAAGATTATTATCAATGGTTAATCACCAAAGACTTGCAAAATGCAACAAAATCGTCTGAAAGTGCAACCAAAGCCACTGATTATAAAGAAACCCGGGTATTGCAAAATAAGGCTAAAAAACTGGAAGGGGAGATCAGTAAACTAGAACTGGCCTTACAAGAGATCCAGGTTAAACTCTATGCCCCTGATTTATATGAACCAGAGCAACAGACTTTATTGCAACAATTGCATCAACAACAACACATTTATAAAACGCAACTGGATGAGTTTGAAAAACAATGGTTGGATATTATGGAAAAATTAGAAGGTTAAGCTTGTGAAACGATTTGATGTAATCATTATTGGTGCCGGTGCTGCTGGTTTGATGTGTGCAATAGAAGCCGCTAAGCGTGGCAGAAAGGTTTTGGTGCTAGAAAAAACCAATCGACCAGGCAAAAAAATCTTAATGTCAGGAGGAGGGCGTTGTAATTTTACCAATATTTATACCACTCCTGATAATTACTTGTCGCACAATCCGCATTTTTGCAAATCGGCTTTAAGTCGTTATACACCCTATGATTTTATAAGCTTGGTCGATTCTTATCATATCGAGCATTACGAGAAAAAACTGGGACAATTATTTTGTAAAAATAAGTCCAGCGATATTGTCGAGTTGCTTTTGTCTGAGTGTCAAAAATATGGTGTCAATATCTTACTGAATCAAACTGTGACCAGTGTTTCCTCGACAGCATTAAAAACGCAGGAGACTACCTGGAGCTTTACTTCACTGGTGATTGCAACAGGTGGGCTATCTATTCCTACACTAGGGTCTAGTCCTTTAGGGTTTCAAATAGCCGAACAGTTTGGTTTGAAAGTTTATCCCACTAGAGCAGGATTGGTGCCTTTTACATTACAGCCTCATGATAAGCTATCCTTCGATGGCATGTCAGGAATTTCGGTGGATACGGTGGTAAGCTGCGGCTTACAATTATTTCGTGAAAATATATTATTTACCCACCGTGGGCTTAGCGGTCCTGCTATTTTACAAATTTCTTCATTTTGGCATCCAGGAGAAGATATCCATATTGACCTTATCCCAGATATTGATCTGGAAACATTGATTGATGATGCCAGAAAATCATCCCCTCAAGCTCAAATAAAAACGTTTTTAAGTGATCTCTTCCCTAAAAAATTTGTCACAACCTTTTTATCTGATTTCGATTTAGAGACAGCCTTGAAAAGTTTAAATCCCAAACAAATCAGTGCTATCGTCGATGCACTAAAACACTGGACTATAAAACCGGGTGGCACCGAGGGTTATCGAACAGCAGAAGTCACTCTCGGTGGCGTTGATTGTGATGAAATTTCTTCACAAACCTTTGAGAGTAAAAAAGTCCCTGGTGTTTATTTTATTGGAGAGGTTTTGGATGTCACTGGTTGGCTAGGTGGCTATAATTTTCAATGGGCATGGGCCTCTGGCTGGGCGGCCGGTCAGAAAGTCTGAAGTGAACTTAATATAGATGGCAGCTCCGAAATAGTATTTTTGCTCACTGCCATATATTAAATATCATTTTACCCTGGGATAGTCTTCTTTTCTAGCGACAATTTTAGAACGTTTTATCTCAAAAGCAAAAAATCCCTTGGGACCATGAACAATAAAGTCCACCTCAACACCTTCGGTGGTTCGCCAATTAGAAAGCTGGTACCCACCATTAAAATAATCATTGACTGCACTTCAAGACTGCAAAAATTATATCTCATAAGCAGCGCCTTCAATTGCTGCTGATGTATCTATAATGCCTTTTGGTCTAAGTGTTTGATAAACACCCATATCGAGAATATCAAAATAATTGCTGACATTTTTTTGATTAATATTTGTTTCACGCGCAATAGCTGACATATTAAGAACTTGTCCCTGCGAAAAACTGGCAATTTCCAAGAAACAAGAAAAAGCCGATAAGTTTTGTGTTAGACCTTCTTGCATCACTTCTTCACGAAGATAAGCTAATACATATGATTTTAAATAAGCAACCGGATCAGGTTTAGATTCTGATAATATTTCCCGTAGAAACGATAGTTTACTGCGGTATGTACATCGAACGCATCCTCAAGTGCCTGAAAAATAAGAGGGTGCATATGGTAGATAACAGCTCTTCCGGCAAGCAGGTTCACCCCTTTTTTACGAACACTTCTTGCACTAGAACCTGTTAAAGCAAAAATATGTTTTTTTGTTTCAATAAGGCGATGCACTTCATTGAGTAACTGAGGAATAGGTTTGGACCTCATCTAAAATAATCCAATCACGATAATTAGGAGGCATCCATTCAGTCAATCGGCGAGGGTTTGCTGACAATGACACATAAACATCACAATCGAGGAGATCGATGTATACAGCATTCGGCAGCTGACTTTAAAGCTAGGTTGTTTTGCCTGTTCCGCAGGGGGCAAATAAAAAGAAGCTTTTGGGGGGTTCTAACGGTTTTTGAAGGATTTTAGATACCATTATGCTATTTTTCATCTAAATTTAGAATAAGTGTTTCTAAATTACTATTTCTTATGTCAAGTTTGGTTAAGGGCAACCATATCTTAATTTAAACCTTTGATAAGTGTGGCACCTACTTCATCACGTAGAGCCGACATATGTCTCTTGCGTTTGATACTTGCTTTAATTGAATTATTACGAGGAGTAATATTAAGCGCGATACGCCTGAAAATAGCATAATTTTCAGGCGTATCTTTTTTCTAATTCTAGATTCATCCTCACGAAATGTAACGTCTAGGGTCCCTGTACCTACATTCCAGGTTTTCTGCCCTGATAGTTAATACCTAGGAAGCCCTGCTCAAATTTTTTAAAGCTATTTACATCGCTTTTGTTTGTTTCAAAAAACCTCTCGATATCTGTAATGCAGTGATAAAAGTGTTGATTAATTTTAATTTATCCTCATCTGCTTCACCCATCATGTC
>JAKFUY010000068.1 GCA_021732495.1 Legionellales bacterium
AGGTTATATTGTTTTTTAATTGCTAAATTTGAGGGGATCTCTGAGACCCATCAGAGCTTTCAGGTTAGCATTGGGTTTAGGAATAAAAGCTTTACTCTCTCTACGTTTTTCTTCTTTTCCAATGGAATGGAATTGCGGCAAATATCGATGAATCGCTGCAGTAGAAGGTAATCCGAGACTTTTATCACCTCCCCATCGTTTTTCAAGGGTTCGTCGTGCTTTTCGTTTCATGCCGTGAGTCGAAAATTTCACAAGCAGGGATCTGAGTCCAGCATCTTTTTCAAGGCAATCGATATCAGTGGTGCAATCATCACCTGCTAAATTTAATAAGATTAATGACAAAATCATTTCAGCATCGGTCCATCCACGTATCTTTGGTTTTTAAGGCTTGATTAATGAGCTCAAAAGATCACTTTGTTCTGCAGTTCCACATAGAGAGGCAATCCTGTAAATCCCGTTAATCCCGAATCTTTTTTTTCAGCTTGATACTGGAAGGGTAACGCTAGTTGTGTCATGATTGTCTTCGCTCCGTTGTTTCACCCAATGGGTGATTGGTCTTTTTGCGGAAACTATTTTATCTTATTGGTTTGATCAAGCAATGGGGCAACTTATTTTATTTTGGTGAAATATTCAGGAATACAACTAATGGTCCAAAAGATTAAACTGGCGTTTGATATCTCTCAGACTGGGAAAAATAAGGCTGGGTGTGGGTTTTTTGCCCATGCAATGATTTCTTCAATGTTGAAAAACAATAATATAGACTTTACGCTATTGCCTCATTTTGGTGATTTTTACCATGATAGGTGGATGCCTTCTAGTAATCCTTATTCGAAAGGTCATTATGGACCAGCAATACCTTCAAAATCCAAGGCAACTCAATATTGGCACTCTAAAGACCTAGAGAAAAAATTAGGTAATCCTGATATTATCCATTCCAATAATTTTTGGTGTCCAACCAACATTACCCGTTCGCGTTTAATATATACACTTTATGATCTTGGCTTCTTACATAACCCGCAGTGGACTTCAGAAGAAAATCGAATCGGTTGTTTTGAAGGTGTATTAAAAGCATCATCGTATGCCGATTGGATAGTTTCCATTTCTGAATATTCAAAAAATCATTTCTTGAAAATATTTCCGCATTTTCCAGAAGAAAGAATTAAAGTGATATATCCATGCTCAAGATTTGAAAATACTCAAATTCAAAAAAAACAACCCAAGATATTTGACAATCTCAAATCGAAACAGTTCTGGTTGAGTGTGGGTACCATAGAGCCTCGAAAAAATCAAAAATTTTTAGTAACTGCCTATCAAAAATATCTACAAGCCGGAGGGGTTCCCTATCCGCTGGTGTTAGCTGGTCAAATGGGATGGCTTATGGATGATGTTGAAGCATTTATTGAGAAACTAGGAATTCGAGATAATGTAATTTTAACAGGTTATCTCGATGATGAAGAGCTATTGTGGTTATATCAAAACTGTTTTGTAAATTTATACCCATCATTATTTGAAGGGTTTGGATTACCTGTTTTGGAGGGAATGCAGTTTGGAGCAGCAACGATTACAACAAGAGATACATCAATGCTTGAAATTACCGGTGAAAATGCACTTTTATTAGCACCGGATGATTTAGACGGATGGGTGATGGCAATGCAAGAACTGTCTAAAAATATAAGTTTTGTGCAATCTCTTGCTTCAAAAGCGCAAAACTCAGTTCAAAAATTTAGCGCGAACAAGATTTCTGAGCAACTTGAAAATTTATATTTCAAAGCCATGCAGTATAAAAAAGGTGTAAGATAAACATTTTTTTAGTGAGGTTGTAATGAATATTTGTTGGTGTGGAAATAGTGATTTAAAGCCTTTCAGTCACGAGTATCGTGTTTGTAAAGCTTGTGAAACACTGGTCTCTAATTATAAAGAAACCAGCTTAAATCAAGATAGCAAGGATTCAAGTTTGTTTTATGGTGAAGATTACTGGGTGGAACATCAAAAAAATGATCTGAATCAACCCGACATTACTGTTCGTGCAAGAACAGATTTATCAGAAAGAAACCTACATTGGCTTAAAACAGTTTTGAAATTTGCTTTGCCCCCCAAAAAAACCCTCGAATTGGGTTGTAGCCATGGGAGCTTCTCAGCATTATTAAAACACATTGGTTATAATGCAAAAGGTTTGGAAATAGATTCATGGGTTGTTGATTTTGCAAAAAAAAGGTTCGACATCCCAATGTTCCTTGGCGCTATTGAGGACATTGATTTTCAAGATGAAAAATTTGATCTGATTATTATGAATGATGTTTTTGAACACCTACCCGATCCAATTACAACAATAAAAAAATGTTTGAATGTTTTGGAAAACAATGGTTTATTTGTGATGCAGATGCCTTGCTTTCCTCATGAATTAAAAGCTGAGGATATTCTAAATGCATCCCATCCTTTTTTTAGAATGTTGTTGCCTGAAGAGCATGTTCATCTTTTTAGTAAACAGGGTATTCAACAGTTTTTTTCAAAGATAGGGGTTCATTATCTTCAATTTGAAGTTCCAATATTTAGTACCTATGATATGTATTTGGTTGCGAGTCGAACACCATTTGTGATCAACACGCAGGCAGAAATTGAAGCGATGTTGCTATCAACGGTAAATGGACAGATTATTCAAGCATTACTGGATCTAAGCGAATTTTCACAAAAATACGTAACATTATATCAACAAGCCGATGAGGATCGTGTTGCACGGTTACATCAGCTTGAAAATTTAAGCCTAGGTCTTAAAGAATCAAAAAAAATATTCGGATTTATTGAAACAGCAAGATTAAAAGTTAACCAGGCCACTTCGAAACTGAGGTTGAGAAAATAAAAGGCAGATTGATTTTTCGTGTCTAAAGCTACAGTTAGATTTTATTGTACAAGGTTAGTAAGGCAGTGAATCAACTTGAAGATTGAAAGTGCGTCTATAAAAATTTTTAATAAGTCATATTAAGGATAAAAGATATGAAAGCTGTTCAAAAGAAAATATTGATTGATTTAACCCCTGTTTTACCTGGTGGCGCGAACGGAGGAGCAAAAGTTTTTGTATTGGATTTAGTCAAACAACTAGTTCGTTTACGACCCGATATAGATTGGGTCTTATGCATTAATCCATCAGTTAAAGAAGAGTTATCTATATTAAAGTCTTCCAATGTAAACTTTCTTATATTAGAAAATACAAATCATAGACACAAAAAATCATTAGCTATTCGTTTTTTTATTAAAATCATTAAAAAAAATACTATAATATTTAAATTTTCCTTGATCGCATTTCAAGCATACAGACGCTTCCTACAGCAAGCCCTTATTCCGCAAGAAGTTAAGGACGTTGGTATTTTTGATTTATTATTTTGCCCCTTTACCTCGCCCATATATTTTCGATCTGGCGTGCCAGCAGTTAGTATTATCTATGATTTACAATATAAAACATATCCACATTTCTTTACTGACGAAGACAATTATCACCGTGATAGGACCTTTAGAACGGCATGCCAAAGAGCCACAAAACTTGTCGCTATTTCTGAATATTCAAGATTAAAAGCCTTAGAGCACTGTCAGGAATTAGAGCCTGATAACATCAAAACGATACATCTAGCAATGGCTAATCGATTAGCCAATAATACCTTTAATGAAAAATATCTTAATGAGAAAAACCTAAAAGTTAATCAATACATCATTTATCCAGCAAATTTTTGGAAACATAAAAACCATGAAATGCTCATTACCGCATTTCAAATTGCTAGACATCAAGGTTTGGATAAAGAAATTAAATTGGTTTTTACAGGGGCACCGAGTGAAAGACAGACATATTTAAAAACCATTACTGAAAAATTTAACCTATCTGCGGAAGTTGTATTTTTAGATTATGTAAGTACTGATGATCTCGCTTCATTGATGCATTATAGTTTAGCAATGATTTTTCCTTCTTTATATGAGGGATTTGGTATTCCCTTAGTAGAGGCAATGGCTTTAGGTGTCCCTATTGCGTGCAGTAATCTTACATCTTTACCCGAAGTTGGTGCTGATGCCGTATTACTATTTGATCCTAAAAATCCTCAAGAAATTGCAGATTCAATTTTTAATATTACTTCTGATGAAGCATTGCGTCAGAAATTAATTTCTCAAGGAAAAATAAGAGCACGAGCATTTTCTGATACAGAAAAAATGGCATTAGATTATATTTCTATTTTTGAAGATGCAATGATGAGTTTTGTTAATAAAGATACTGTTTCTGGAATACACGTTGATGGATGGGCAGAAGGTATTATTTGTCTTAATATAGAAAAAAATGTTGCGAATCAACATATTGAGTTAGTTTTTTTTGCTCCAAAGTCAGTTGGTAAAATGAAAAAAATTGAAATTAAAAAAATATGCACCCAGCAACAAAAAGAAGAAAAAAAATATATTAAGCTTAATTCAGGAGAACAAGAGCTAGTTAAAATTCCAATTACTGATGCCGGAGGAAGATTCAATATAAGGATATCTCCAATATTTTCCCCTTCCTTGATTGATTCCAATTCCAAGGATAACCGCAATCTAAGCTTGCAAGTAAAAACATGCAAAATAGTTCGAAAAGATGGAATTGAGAAAGATTTATTACAGGAGATTTTGTAATGAAGATTAGTATTGTTACACCATCGTATAATCAAGGCATCTTTATTGAAAAAACGATTCAAAGTGTTTTAAATCAGGATTATTCAGATTTTGAGTATTTGATATATGATGGTGGAAGCACGGATAAGACTACAGAGGTGCTCCAAAAGTATTCATCCAAATTGTATTGGATTTCCAAAAAAGATAATGGACAGGCACATGCTGTAAACAAAGGAATTATGAAAAGCAGCGGAGATATCATCGGCTGGCTTAATTCTGATGATATTTATTATCCTGGAACTCTTGAAAAAGTAGCTGATTTTTTCAAGGCGCACCCCAATATTGATATCTTATACGGCAATGCATCTCATATTGATCTAGAGGATCAACCATTTGAAGACTATCCCACACAACAATGGAATATTGAACAATTAAAAGAGACGTGTTTTATTTGTCAGCCCACAGTTTTTTTTAGAAAAACCATTTTTGAAAAACATGGTTTATTGAGAGAAGATTTAAATTACTGTATGGATTATGAGTATTGGTTGAGGCTTTCTAAGGAAAATGTTCAGTTTGGTTTTATTCCTGAAAAACTTGCAGGTTCTAGGATGTATCAAGATAACAAAACCTTAGGTGCCAGAATTAAAGTGCACGCTGAAATAAATGATATGTTTCAGCAACTATTTGGCGAAGTGCCTACTCGCTGGGTGATTAATTATGCTCATGCAATGCTTGAAAATAAAATTGATAGGAATATTCAGCCGAAAAGATTTTTATTTTATTTGATTTTAATCTCTTTGTGGTCTAGCTTTAAATGGAATAAAAGAATAACCCCAGAATTGGGCCGGTTGCTAATGGCCTGGTGTTTTTCCTAAGGCCCCAGGTTGTGCCCTAGCCTTCGCCTGTATGGATGAATAAGCACCCGTAGAACAGTTTCCTTGAAATACTCTGTAGTCTTCTAGCAATATTTAGGAGTCTTTAGATCTTTATAAAGTGGTCGAGAAATCAGCCAGAGTGATAATCTGTCAATGACCATTGACAGATTATCATGCTTATATCATTACCCCATTCATTTAAATAATCAACCAGTCTTTGCTTGAGCATTCTCACCTATCGCGAACACTTTCCAAAAAAATTGATCATCCCGCACTCTTTAAACCTGACTATTGGCATAGGAAATATTTTGTATAATCTCAGAATGTTTTGTATCACTTATTATATCTCTATTTGTATTTAAAAAAGGTGTTGTACCGTTAAAAACCCCATCTTCTGTGATGATTGCAGAAATTAATTCACGCGGGGTGATATCAAAGGAGGGATTTCTGACATTTATTCCATCGGCTGCCCATATATAGTCTCGAAATCCTTTCACTTCCTCTTCTGCTCTTTCCTCAATGGTAATCTCTGCACCAGTGGCAATTGATGTATCGATTGTAGACGTAGGGCAAGCAACATAAAACGGTATATTGTGTCGTTTGGCCAAAACTGCAACCATATAAGTGCCAATTTTATTAGCAACATCGCCATTTGCAGCAACCCGGTCGGCACCTACGATGACAACATCAACCTCTCCTTGCATCATCATGTACCCTGCCATGTTGTCAGTAATTAAAGTGACTGGAATCTTTTCTTGTACCATTTCCCAAGCGGTTAATCTTGCGCCTTGTAAAAATGGGCGTGTCTCATCTGCAATGAGTGAAATACGTTTACCTTGCTCAACCGCACTGCGAACAATACCTAAAGCAGTACCGTGGCCTGCTGTTGCTAACGCACCTGCATTACAATGCGTTAAAACGCGTGCTTCATCGGCTAGTAATTTAGCACCATTTTTTCCTATTTCTCGATTAATGCGAATATCATCAAAATAGATTTCATGCGCTTTTTTTAATAGCACTTGTGCTGTTTTCTCTATTGGGGATACACTGAGATGATATTCGTATATGTCTCGCATTTGTTTAAGAGCCCAAAATAAATTAACTGCTGTAGGGCGGCTTTGAGCGAGTTCAATAAAAGCTTTTTCCATACCTATTGTGAAATGTTCCCGTCCATCATTTTGTAATTTTAATGCTTCTAGTGCTACGCCATAAGCTGCTGCAACACCTATAGCAGGAGCACCTCGAACGACCATTTCGCGAATAGCCTTTGCAACTCCTGCTGCGGAATTATAACTAATGTATTCAAATTTTGCTGGTAATATTCTTTGATCAATCATTTCTAGAACATGACTATTCCATCGCATGGTTTGTATATTTATTTTTTCCAACATCATTTATCCTTGTAATGATTCAGTTAATGGTTCCGTTGCGATAGAGCATAAGGTGAAAACATCTATTCCTTTGTCCTTTAAAAGTTTGCTCCCTCCTAGATCAGGGAGTTCTATAATACAACAAAACCCTATAAGATTCGCTCCCAATTGTTTCATCAATTTATACGATGCTAAGGCGGTACCACCGGTTGCAATTAGATCATCTATAATTAAAACATTTTCGCCAGGTTCTACTGCATCAGTAT
>JAKFUY010000089.1 GCA_021732495.1 Legionellales bacterium
AGTCTTGGCAGGTACCAACATTGATGTCAAAGCGTATTTGCATGAGGTGGGGGAGCTAAAACTCAATACGCCTGACTTTGAGTATTTATCGACCAGTGAATTGGGTTGTGCGCACCAAGATTTTGAAGTACAACTGACAACATTGCTTTCGTCTTGCAAACAATCGGGTAATTCTATCGGCGGGGTGGTGGCTTTTCAGATTTTGGGTGTTCCTGTAGGACTTGGGGATCCGGTGTATGAAAAATTAGAGGCTAATTTAGCCAAAGCAATGATGGGCCTGCCTGCCTCGAAGGGATTTGAAATCGGAGAAGGTTTTTCCAGTGCGAAGTGGTCAGGTACCGATTATAATGATACATTTGATGTCGATAACGCGCGTGTTGTATTAACGAGCAATCATGCAGGAGGTACCTTGGCTGGTATCAGTTCTGGCCAGCCGATTACAGGACGGGTGGTCTTTAAACCAACCTCCAGCATTCAATCTGCTCAGCGTTCTGTTAGTCTTTTGGGTGAAAAAACAGATTTTCAATTGCCACCAGGTTCTAGACATGATCCGTGTGTAGCGATTCGGGCGGTGCCAGTTGTTGCTGCAATGTGTTATTTGGTGCTGGTGGATGCATTTTTATTGAATAAATTAGCACGATTACATGAATAAAACGGCCCTGCAATTCGAACATTATCCGGTATATTTTGGTCAACAAGACTGGATGTCCGCTATCAATTGGCAAGCCTATGCAAAGGTAGCGCTCATCTCAGATAGCAATGTAGGGCCCCGCTATGCCCAAAAACTGATGGATAGTTTGCCCATCGACGCCCATTTTTTTCAAATGCCTGCAGGGGAGTTTTATAAAACCCGTGATACCAAACACGCACTGGAAGATCAATTGTTGGCCCAAGGGTTTGGGCGTGACACACTTATCATAGCCTTAGGGGGTGGGGTAGTACTGGACTTGGTGGGCTTTTTAGCAGCCACCTATTGTCGTGGAGTAGCGGTGGTGTATGTGCCGACCAGTGTCATGGCCATGGTCGATGCATCGATGGGAGGTAAAACGGGTATTAATACATCCTATGGAAAAAACATGCTGGGTGTATTCTCGCAACCACACCTCATTTGGATGCAAATCGCTTTTTTGCAAAGTTTGCCTGAATATGAGTTTATCAATGGGCTTGCTGAGGTTATCAAACATGCAGTTATCTTAGATGGCCAATACTATCAATGGCTTAATAGCCATTGTGATGCTATCTTGCAGAAAGACCCTGATGTGCTTTTAGAGATGATCTATCAAAGCATTCTGATTAAGCAAAAAATTGTCGCACAAGATGAAAAAGAAGTTGGAATGCGCGAAATCTTAAATTTTGGCCATACGGTGGGTCATGCGATTGAATTGTGCTCGGCTTTTAAGATAGCGCATGGTCATGCTGTAGCATTGGGAATGCTCATTGAAGCGTATATGTCACATCTTGTCGGCCATCTTGCCTATGAGCACGTGAATAGCCTGCTGCAAATTTTAAAAGCATTTCAGCTGCCTTTAAACACCCAATATTTAGATGATATGGATGCCCTAAAACAAGCCATACGTAGGGATAAAAAATCAAAACAAGGCCTTGCACATCTGGTGATGTTAAAAGAAATAGGGCAGGTGCATCATCAAGAGATGCACTTTAGTTTTCCCTTGCCTATCGATATTTTGGAAAATGCAGTGCAGTGGGTAAAAACAAAATGTTAATGGCTGTAATTGTCGCAGACAACCTCCAGCATGTTCAGTGCGAGATTGAAAAAGTACAGCACCAGGTCGATGGGTTTGAACTTCGGTTTGATACCAGCCCAAGTCTAACAAAAGATTTTTTGCAGGCTTTGCGACAGTTGTCGCCTTTGCCCATGATTTTTACTTTAAGAAGCCAATCCCAGGGGGGCTCCTTCCAAGGTAGTCAAGCTGAGTATTTTCAGCATGTCATTGAACTATGTCAGGGCCAACCGGACTATATCGATTTAGAGTGGGATAGCCCCAAGTCGTGCTTTGAGTATATTGCCAATCATTTTCCCCACATTAAAATCATTTGCTCCTACCACCATTTTCAAGGTGGAACAATCAATTTTCAGGCGCTTTATCGCCACCTGGAAGACTTTCCGTTTGCTATCTTGAAACTAGCAATATTTTGTCATACAAGTCTTGAAGCATTAGCCTTGATGCATGAAATGACATTTGGGGTCTATGCAAGACCAAGAACGATGATAGCCATGGGTGCTGCAGGACAATTTTTACGAATTTTAGGGCCTATCATGGGCAATGCAATTGACTATGCAGGCCACATTGCCCCAGGTCAGTTGTCGGTGGTCGATTGGGTCGATATCTATCATTATCATCAGCTTAATAGCAGTACTCGCGTGTATGCATTGCTGGGAACTCCAGTTGATAAAAGTTTGGGACATGTTTTTCATAACCAAAAAATACGTGAGTGCCAACAAAATCTTGTTTATGTGAAAATTGAACTTGAAAAGGGGCAATTGTCTGAATTTTTACAGCAGTGCTTAGTACTTCCTTTTGATGGTTTTAGTGTCACCATGCCTTTAAAAATGGATGTTGCACACCTATTACAAACCCCACTACCAGCAATCAATACCTTAAAAAGAGGTCCCCAAGGTTGGTGGGGATGCAATACGGATGGATTGGCAGTCGTTGATACTCTTGGATTAAAACATCCTCAGAATATTTTAATTCTAGGCGCAGGAGGGGCAGCTCTAGGTATCGCCCACGCATTGTCAGAAGCTTTTCATACCGTACGTCTCTTTCATCACCATGTAGAAAAAGTGAAGGAGTTTGGGTTTCAAGCATTCGATGCCAAAGAGCAGTTAGACTTTGATATCATGATTAATACCCTGCCTCCCAACGCAACAATGCAAGTATGCATCAATCCCAAATGTATACTCGTAGATATCAACTATAATCAACACTCAAACTTTGCAGATGCAGCCAAACAGCTCGACTGTCATTGTATTGATGGGTATGGGATATTTATTGCCCAAGCTTTATTGCAAAGGCAATTTTGGTTTGAATATTCTCTCATGCATTGAAAAATACATTTCCTGAAGCAAGTCTTTTATGTAAAAATCGGAAACTGCAAATCATCAATAAAAAATGCCCGCTTAGCGTCAGGCCTTTCGGTGATGACGGTAAGCGGGTTGTCAAAGATGCTGATTTCTAATCAAGCAGGACGAGGTGTTTGTTGTTCGATAATACCAAGTATAGCTAGTATTCTCAGGCACAGATCAATAAAGTATCTGCAACAAGCTTTAAAGTACTCCAATGGACCAGATGGTTGAGAAGTATCAGCAACTACATCAGGAACATCGCTAAAAGCAGCAGCAACAGCAGTTTGAAGAGTATCTGAAACTTCAGTTAATGATCTTTCTGGAAAATCCTGACGTGTAACAAAACTGGCAGTGCTCCTAATTCTCTCGTCGGTAGTTGACAAAGCTTGTAAAACCACACTAGAACTCAGAACTTCTTGCGCGGCATGTGAAAGTTTACTGACTAATTCTGGAGGAAGAACATCTGCCGCCACTGTTAGTGGTGTGAAAAAAGACACGCCACGAACACTAGGTTGGTTTGCATCTAAACTGTCCGGTACAGGAGTAGATGCAGCTGGAGCTGCTGCTGCAAATAAAGGACGGGCAGGCGGATTGAGTTCAGCTGTTAGACTGTGGTTGGCTTGTCGCAAGTGCTGAGGAACATGTTGATCTTGCATAAAACCCATTGCAAGATTATGCGTCGGCAGTGGTTTATACATTTTTTCCATGGCCTGGTAATTTTCTTGTTGTGATGCTTGATAGACAGCGTTAGTTGTTTTTTCAAGTCCGATACCTGAAAGGGGAGCTTTATTCCCAATATAGGTGCGAGCAGATTCCATCAATTCTGTGCCTAGATATCTGCCTATCTGGTAGGGGTTTCCACCAACAGTAATACGAAAGCTGCCGGGTGATGGAAGTCCTTGATTTACCCATGCCCTGGTTTGCAAATTAAACGTAGTTACTAATAAAATACTAGGATCACTGTTAGACAATCTAAGGACGTATTTATCTCTACCTACCTTTTCTTGCGCCTCATATCTTGACATTAGTCTTACGGTACCTGCAATAAAGCTAGATTTAACAGCAGGAGGGCTCAATGTGGTTAGCATCACACTAATATGATTTGCTAACGCTTTACAACGTAGTTTGGTTTTAAGTTCTGGTGAGAGTTCTGATTGAGGTGATACCTCTCTTCGAATTTCATCAGTGAAAAAGTTAAGTGGTTGGTTCGCATCCTCATATGAGTCTAATCCTGTATATAATTTGACAACTGTTCCAATAATTTTGTGATCTTCTTTTGAATATTCTGCAATCGCTAAATTTCGAATAAGCGTTTGTGCTACAAAATTAATTAATGCCTCACCAGTAGGATCTTGTTTAAAAATTGATTCTGCAACAGCGATCCAGGTTGATAACGCTTCTGGTTGTAGGGGATTGCGCCCTTCGGAATCATGTACTATAGGCAAATACGGTGCAGCATCGATGGGGCTACCACATAATACAGGGGGTTCTCTGAATGCTAATTCCGCCATAAAGGAGCCTAATTCTGCTTGTTTACCACTTTCGGCAACAATCACCTCCCATTCTCTTGGGGTTATTTTAGAAGCGCGATACTCTACTTCTGCTAAAGTCATCTTGTCCGTTGGGGTGTGCGCCGGGTCGTTTAGCGTGACGCCATGAACTGATAGAGAAGTAGCAAAAATTGTACGAAATCTTTGCATTCGGGAATTGTGTTGTGTATCACTGGCAGTTACTATTGGTACTGGTTTCGTAAGTGTATTGAATGCAAAAAGAATTAAACTCTTTTGACGTATGTCGAGTTCATTGACCAAAGATAATATAGTCGTCAGTTCGATATTGCTGGCATCCTCCATGCAGTAATTGCCAGTGGGGGTTCTTTCTTGCAAAAGTGTCAATAGATATTCCGCATAAAAATCTGGGGTTGTCCGCTTATCGCCAGTATATCGAGTGAGTAATGGTTTTAAGTGATCTCTGACATGCGCAGCATTGAGTGATAAAGGAGCGTCTAAAAGTATTCTCATGTTATTAAGATTTTCTCTCATTTTTTCAATATCAACCAAAATTCTGCATTGTTGCCTTGTAAACTCGTGTTGGGTGGTGGAGAGACGGGATGCAACACCTTGATCTCCAGCAAATAAAAATTCACTCGCTACTTCATGCCCTGGTGCTTTGGCATATCTATCAACCATGCGAGTAATTTGTTCTGCTTGGGTAACAAGTGTAGAAAGATGTTCGTCGATTTTATTTGAAACCCTGGACGTATAAGAAGCATCTGGTAAAAACCTCAATGTTGTCGCATTTATAGCATCATTTTCTACCCTGTATTGCAATGCCATAATTTCCAAATCTAGGGCTCTATGAGTACCTAAAATTTCTTCTATCATAGCCGTATCACGTATCAATGTAGCTCTAACTTTTTCTCGATAGACCTCATCAATTCCCAGCATCGCAAAACGACGTAAAAAGTCCATATTGGCAGAATTGTCTGGTTCAAGAAGAGATAAGGAGTTTGCTTCAAGCGCCACATAAGCATTGATTAAATCTAGAATTTTAAACATCGCTGCAGCAGCTGGCCCACTAATTGCAGGATCAGGGTTTTGAGTTTTTACTTGAATGTTTCTGAGATATGTTTTGATGTTTGATAAGGGTGATACAGGGCCGGCACTCATCATTTTCTGTAAAATAGCTTCACACGCTCTTGCTTTCATTGATGCAACAAAAATACGTTGGGCTTGTTCTTCTTCTGGCTCAGGATCTATTAGTGCAATGGCTTTGTTATCCAAATAACTGATAATTTGCACCTTGGTTTCAGTAGATAATTTTTCAAACTCTTCAACCATAAACTCACGAATTAGAGGCTCAATCAACTCGATATTCAACTCAGTACGTGTCTGCATGTAATGCTCGTTGTACATGAGCATTTGTCCGAATAAGTCACCACGTAATCCCATATCACATCGCTGAGCATCTTTAGGCGCTTGAGTCTGGTCCCAATCGGGACGTGCTCTATCATAGTTATGTTCACGCCGGCACTGCGCTAGTGCTGAAATGATTTGTTCAACAGCCGCTCCCTTCAGTTCATCACTGGTCATACCTGTAAAATTAACTGGCGCTACCATATCTGATTCTGTTGCACCTTTCCAAATCAATGCTAAAAAATGTCGATAAGAGTGTCCTTGATAACCACTGACACCATTAAAATATTCTGTTTTCCAATGGGAGGCTGGATCAATGGTTGCATCGTTACATATTAAGCGTAATGCACTATGCAATCGTCCAATATCATCAAAGGTCATTATTCTATCGGGGCCTTCGTATTCTCTGCGATAACGCTTGCTTGGATCGGTAACTGCTTCTTGAGCTGCTTGGGCACCAACAACAAGATGACCATTCAATCGGTCATGAGAGGATGCAAGCTGGGTTTCAATGACGCCTATCAGTTCTGCAATTGCAGCATCTTCAGCTTGTTGTGCTTGGGGACTGTCTTGTTGAAATTCAGGATGTTTGTCTAATAAACGCTTATAAATCCCACCAGCTTTAAAAAATACGGGTAGAGCGCGTTGTTCCTCTCTCATAACCCCTTCGGATACTCCCGCAACAGCTGCAATTGCAACAGCCGCACTATCGACATGATGTTTATAAAGTTCTTTATAAAGTTCACAAATGATTTCCTGACGTCGAGTTTTTGGCATACGATCCTCATTTATTTTAGGTATTTTAATGTACAACAATACTTTATATGAAGCACTTTGTCAATGAGTCCAGGGCTGAACTATTGCGACTTATTAAAATAATTTGATTAAATAGAGAGCTTAATTGATAATAATTTTTTTAGCTATTATTTTAATAAAATTTTCTTACATCACATGTCTAGGGTCCAAGTTATAATTTATCAGTTGGGATGATTCAAATCGAGGAACAGTTCTAGACTCAGGCCTTACATTGTTTTCTCATGTGTGAGAAGCGGTGATAATCATTGGCGGGTATGCAAATTTATGATACCGTCGATAATTA